>JAEKKE010000224.1 GCA_019510535.1 Acidobacteriota bacterium | reverse complement strand
TGGACCTGGACGGTATGAACCGCGCCTACCAGTCACGCTTCGGAAGCAAAGAGCAGCCCAACAAACCCGTCCGCGCCACAGTCCAGGTCAGCCGCCTGGTAGTCCCCACGGGTCTGATCGAAGTCATGGTGGTTGCCGCGCGCTCTAAGAGGTAACAGCCAAGGCATATCCCAAGTTCGAGATAACCCGTGTACTGGGTGCCCATCAATCGCAACGCGATCGTGGGACATTCGAGCTTCGCTCGAATCAGGTGGGAGCCGTGGGCTTTTAGCCCACGGTCTATTGACCCAATAGAAAATGGGCTTTTCCTCGCAGAAAGAAGAGGCCCAGGGCTAAAGCCCATCTACTTTTATCCCTTTATCAGCGGGCTGAAGCCCGCTGCTCCCACCCAGTTTTTACCTCATTCTCTGGGCCTTCAACGGATTGAGTAGGTCGATACGTTCTGGCAATAGGCGATCTACACCTTCACCGCGACCGCCGGCAGAATCTCATCTACATCTACCCACTGCGTCGGATAGTTCCCCGTGTAACACGCCGTGCAGTAGCTGTTGCCATGCGGCTCGTACGCTCCGCAAGCCTTCAGCACGCCGCCAAGCGACAGATACGCCAACGAATCTGCCTCGATGATCTTTGGCTCCGGCGGCGCGGCACATGCGGACGATCTTACGGCTGGTCGTGCCGCGAATGATCGAGTCGTCGATCAGGATGATCCGCTTACCTTCCAGCAGCGCACGCGATGGATTCAGCTTCATACGCACGCCGAAATCACGGACGCGCTGTGTCGGCTCAATGAAGGTACGGCCCACGTAGTGGTTGCGGATAAGCCCGAAGTTGAACGGAATGCCCGACTGAGCCGAGTAGCCAATAGCTGCGGTCACGCCGGAGTCCGGTACCGGAACCACCAGGTCGGCTTCCACCGCCGACTCGCGCGCAAGCTGACGGCCCATCTCTTCGCGGCTCTTCTGCACCCAACGGCCAAAGACCTTGGAGTCAGGCCGAGCAAAGTAGACGTGCTCGAAGATGCAGCTTGCCTGCTTGGTCGTTGTATTGAAGTAGCGCGAGGTCACGCCATCTTCCGAGACCATCACCAGCTCGCCCGGCTGCACATCGCGCTCGTACTTGGCGTGCAGCAGGTCGAGAGCGCAGGTCTCCGAGGCGAAGACAAAAGTATCAGGTTTGCCATCGACGCCGGGGATGCGGCCCATACACAGCGGACGGAAGCCGCGAGGATCGCGCGCCGCGAAAATGCGGTTACGCGTCATCATCACAATGGAGAAGGCGCCATCGACCTGCGACAGCGAGTCGGCGATGCAGTCGACCAGCGTGGTCTCGGCGGAGTGTGCGATCAACTGCACGATGATCTCGGTATCGCTGGTGGTCTGGAAGACTGCGCCGTCGCGCTCCAGGCGCTCCTTCGCGGTACCCAGGTTTACCAGGTTGCCGTTGTGAGCAATCGCGATCAGGCCCTTGGTCGACTCGACCCGGATGGGCTGCGCGTTCAGCAGCGCCGAGTCGCCGGTGGTGGAGTAGCGGGTGTGGCCGATGGCCATCTGCCCGGGAAGCTTCTGCAGAACGTCGTCGGTGAAGATCTCCGAGACCAGCCCCATGCCTTTGACGTCAATGATGTCTTCGCCGTTCGAAGTGGCGATACCGCCCGACTCCTGTCCGCGATGCTGCAGCGAATACAGGCCCCAGTAGGTCATGCGCGCGGCCTCAGGGTGGCCGTACACCGCCATCACGCCGCACTCTTCGCGCAGCTTGTCAAAGGGAGTGGCGTCGAGTTCGATCTCGTCCGGCTGCACGTGATTCATTACGCCAGCACCTCCGTCGCCAGGCGTGCTTCAAGAGCCTGGGACCAGACTTGCTTCAACTCACCAACAGCCGCGCGGATCACGTTCTCACTGCCTACCGTGACCGACAGCGTACTATCCGCTGTCACTGTGCCGATCGGCTGCGCCATCAATGTACCATCCTTCTCGATCGTGCCCACCAGGGCTTCTACGGATTTATGCGAACAGGTCACCAGAATGGTGCTTGCCGGTTCGCTGAAAAGGGTTTGCAACCCGCCAAGCTCGGTATCGATCTTCACTTCGGCGCCCAAACCCGAGCGGAAGGTAGCCTTCGCCAGTGCAACTGCGAGGCCGCCGTCCGAGATATCGGAGGCTGAGGTGATGAAGTTCCGCCGAGCCAGAAGCTGCAGCATCTGATGCAACGCCGCTTCCTTGGCGAGGTCGATCGCCGGAGGAACACCCCACAACTGGCCGAGAACAGTCTTGGCAAACTCGGTAGATCCGAACTCCGCCTGCCAGTTAGACGGTTTGGCGGTGTTCGGCGAGATCAGCACAATCACATCGCCGGCCTGGCTGAAGTGCGCCGGAGTCGCCTTGGTGACATCGTCCAGAATGCCCACGATGCCCAGCACCGGAGTGGGATAGATACCCACGCCGCGGGTCTCGTTGTAGAGCGAGACGTTGCCACCGGTGACCGGGGTGCCGAGCGCATTGCAGGCCTCGGAGATACCGTCGATGGCGGCGGAGAGCTGGGCCATGATCTCGGGCTTCTCCGGATTTCCGAAGTTCAGGCAGTTGGTGGCGGCAACCGGCTTCGCGCCGGTGCAGGCAACCTTACGGGCCGCCTCGGCGACTGCGTGCTTCGCTCCGGTCAGAGGATCGAGATAGCACCAGCGGCCATTGCCGGCCAGCGCCATCGAAAGCGCGCGGGTGGTGCCCTTGATGCGCATCACGCCGGCTTCATTGCCGGGACCCTGCACGGTATTGGTCTGCACCATGGAGTCGTACTGCTCGAAGACCCAGCGCTTGTCGCAGATATTGGAAGCCGCCAGCAGCTTGGTCAGCGCAGCGGTATAGTCCACAGCTTTATCCAGCACACCGGCTGGAGCTTCCTTGGCCACCGGAGCCACCCAGGTGCCCACAGGGCGGTGATAGAGCGGAGCATCATCGGTCAGCGACTCATTGGAGAGATCGGCCACCAGCTCGCCGTGATGGAAGATGCGCATCCGATTCTGAGCAATGACCTTGCCAACGATGCGGGCATCAAGGCCCCACTTGGCAAAGACGTCCAGAACTTCCTGCTCGCGGCCCTCATTGGCGACCAGCAGCATGCGCTCCTGCGACTCCGACAGCATGATCTCGTAGCTGTTCATGCCGGTCTCGCGCTGAGGCACGTTGTCCAGTTCGACTTCCAGGCCGACGCCGCCACGGGCGCCCATCTCGCAGGTGGAGCAGGTCAGGCCCGCAGCGCCCATGTCCTGAATACCGGCTACCGCGCCGGGAATCTGCATCACCTCAAGGCACGCCTCGAGCAGCAGCTTCTCCATAAACGGATCGCCCATCTGCACATTCGGGCGCTTCTGTTCGGAGCCTTCCTTGAACTCCTCGCTGGCCATGGTCGCGCCGTGGATACCGTCGCGGCCGGTCTTGGCGCCGACGTAGATCACCGGGTTTCCGATGCCAGTCGCTTTGGCGTAGAAGATCTCGTCGCGCTTCACCAAACCCAGGGCAAAGGCGTTCACCAGCGGATTGCCGCTGTAACAGGGCTCAAAACGGGTTTCGCCGCCCAGGTTGGGAACGCCGAAGCAGTTGCCGTAGCCGGCGACGCCATGGACCACGCCCTCAACCACGGCGTGGTTCTTGTGCGTGATCTCCTTGGGCAGCGTTGTGTCGTCCAACGGACCGAAGCGGAGCGAGTCCATCACGGCCAGCGGACGCGCACCCATGGTGAAGATGTCGCGCAGAATGCCGCCAACGCCCGTCGCCGCGCCCTGGTAGGGCTCAATGTAGCTGGGGTGGTTGTGGCTCTCGATCTTAAAGGCGCAGGCCCAGCCGTCGCCGACGTCGATGATGCCGGCATTCTCGCCAGGACCCTGGACGACCAGCTCGCTCTTCGTTGGAAGGCGCTTCAGATGGACGCGCGAAGACTTATAGGAGCAGTGCTCACTCCACATCACCGAATAGATGCCCAGCTCCGTCAGCGACGGAGTACGACCGAGCGCCTGCTCAATACGAGCATATTCGTCGGCAGTAATGCTGTGCAGTTTGAGCAGCTCGGGGGTAATGCGAGCCGGAGTGGGAACGTGGGTGGCCTGGGCTTGCGTTTCGTTAGGCATAGCTTGGCTACCTTGATTGTCGCACGTTGCTGCCCGGTTAATAGTGCGCCACGACCACCGTTAACAGTGCATCCGTGGATTTCACACTATTTGAAGGATTTACGACACATTCGATGCCCCATCCATCGCAACGCGGTGGGTGGGATATCCAACAAAGAGCTACGCCCCAGTGGACCCAAACCCACCAGCACCCCGCGGAGCCTCGGTGATGACCTCCGACTCCTCAAAGTGAGCCGTCAGACGCTGGACAATGCGAAGCTGCGCCACACGGTCGCCCACGGCCAGCGTGACCGGCTGCTGCGACAGGTTGGTGATCACCACTTTGATCTCGCCGCGATACCCAGGATCGATCACACCGGCCAGCGTGGTGACACCCTTCACCGCCAATCCGGAACGATCCTGTACCAATGCGCCATAGTTATCCGGAAACTCCATGGCCAGACCGGTAGGCACCAGGGCCGTTTGTCCCGGAGTGAGCGTCGTTGCCTCAGCGGCATAAAGATCGGCGGCGAGATCGCCCCACGGACCATCATGCGCATAGCGCGGCAGACGAGCTTCAGGGTGAAGGCGACGGGTACGAATCGTAATCGGTTGTGACATGACAGATTCGATTGTTGCACGCAAACCTGTGGCTAAAGCTGTATTCGGATAGCCAAACCAGCCACACACGGTGTGCCCCGGGGCCCTCGGGGACCTGGGCATTCGCGCTCCGCGCGGACCGCCTTTTGTTTGTCATTTCGTAGCTCCCGAAGGGAGCGGAGAAATCCGCTTCTCTATCCAGGTTTTCAAGTCCAGGCCTTCAACCCACCTTAACCACTCTGGTAAAGCCTTCACCAAAACCACCAAGCCCTCATTTGTTTCTGGCTATACTGCTATCTCCAATCGCAGGGGTGCAGCACTATGGCCGAAACACTCAGCTCGCAGCAGGTCGTCGACATCACCAAGCAACACAACTTCGGCACCTGGCGCCGGGGCAAGCAATGGAACCCGCTGCACGTGGTCAGCGGCGACGGCTGCTGGTTTACCGATGCCAACGGCAAGCGATATCTCGACTTCTCCGCGCAGTTGATGTGCGTGAACCTCGGCTACAACAACCAGGCCGTCATTCAGTCGATCCAGCAGCAAGCTGCAGAGCTCGCGTACATCCAGCCGTCGTACACCACGACAGCGCGCGCCGAGCTGAGCCAGTTACTGCTGGAGATCCTGCCCAAAGGACTGACGAAGTTCTTCTTTTGCACTTCGGGTACCGACGCCAATGAAGCCGCCTTCAAGATCGCCCGCATGTATACGGGCAAGACCAAGATCATCGGCCGCTACCGCTCGTATCACGGGTCTACGGCATCATCCATCGGAGCAACCGGCGACGCACGCCGCTGGCCCTCGGAACCCCGCAGTAAGCTTCCGGGTGTCGTCTTCTCGCCCGAAGTGAACTGCTACAAATGCCCGCTGAAACACTCGTATCCAGACTGCGGCATCGCCTGCGCGGACTACCTCGAATACATGATCCAGAACGAGGGCGACGTCGCCGCCGTTCTGGCAGAGACGGTAGTAGGCACCAACGGTGTGCTGATTCCGCCGCCCGGCTACTACCAGAAGCTGCGCCGCATCTGCGACGAGAACAATGTGTTGTTGATCGCCGACGAGGTCATGGCCGGCTGGGGACGTACCGGCAAGTGGTTCGCCATCGATCACTGGGATGTGCAGCCCGACATCCTCACCACTGCCAAAGGAATCACCTCGGCCTATGTTCCGCTGGGCCTGACGGCAGTCTCCGAAAAGATCTCCGCATTTTTTGAAGACAACCTCTTTGCTCATGGCCACACGTATGAAGCTCACCCACTGACGCTCGGCCCCGCCATCGCCACCATCCGCGAGATGCAACGGCTCAACCTGATAGAGCGCGCCGTCGAAGTGGGAGCATATCACCGTTCAACGTCTGGCAGGAGAAACTCGATGGCAAGACTCTGGTCGTCGACCAGATCGCCGGCAAGATGATGGCCTCAGGAATCTTTCTGCAGGCATGGATGAACCACTTCGTCATCGCACCACCGCTCATCGTCTCGAAAGAAGAGATCGACTTCGCTCTGACTGCTCTGGATGAACACCTTGCTATCGCAGATCAGCTGGTTGCCGGGTAGTTGAATGGTTGATTGCCGACGATTCGAGCGCTGCTCGAACATCCCACTCATCGCGTTGCGATGAATGGGGCACCCGGTGTGGATTCCTTCAAGCCTGTCGACACATTCTGTGTCTAGACAAAGACGGTTCCCGCGTAGCGCGAATACCCAGGTCCCCGAGGGACCTGGGGCACCCGATTTAGTACCAAGACAAAAGGAAAAGCAAAAGGGGCTGCCAACGGCAGCCCCTTTCCGGTGCATTAAGGCGCGAAGCGCATCCCGCCGAGCGCGCAGCTCAGCCGATGTCTTCGGACCAGTTTTCGAGGTAGGCCTTGAAGTCGGTCATGAACTTGCCGGCATCGGCTCCGTCGACGATACGGTGGTCGAAGCCGAGCGTGAAGCGCTGGACGGAGCGGATGGCGATGGACTCGTTGCCTTCCTTGTCGGTGAGCACCAGGGGCTCTCTGTTCAGACCACCGATGCCGAGGATGGCGACCTGCGGCTGGTTGATAATCGGTGTTCCGAACTGTTCGCCGAAGATGCCGGCGTTGGTAATGGTGAAGGTGCCGCCGGCGATCTCATCGGGAGCCAGCTTCTTGCCGCGGGCGCGCTCGGCGATATCGACGATGCCGCGAG
>JAEKKE010000649.1 GCA_019510535.1 Acidobacteriota bacterium | reverse complement strand
CGCTCGGTCTGGGACAGGGCTGGCATCACGCCGCGCGCCCAGGCCAGGATCGGCCGGGTGATCAGGTCCCGGCGGAAGTTGAAGGTGCTGGTCATGACGCCGCCTCGGTTGCCGATGGACGTCTAACGCGATGGGGCGGGGTGAGGATGCGGCGGCGAGTTCGGCATCCGCGTATCGCCCGCTAGCCCAGGCCCAAGTTTTCGATGGTCGCCATGGGTAGATATTGGCGGGGGCCTTCGCCAAACCGCAGGAAGCCATACCGGGCGTAGAAGGCGGCGGCCGCGTCATTGAGGGGGTCCACGACCACGGCGTAGGATCCGACCGTCTCGGTGGCAAGATGAGCGCGATGAAGCGCATCGAGAAGCAGCCACTCGCCCAGGCGGACCGCGCTGAAGTCCGTCGAACGCGCCAGTCTGCCGAGCAATGTCGCTGGAACGAGAGGATATTTCGGAAAATTCTTTCGAAGCTCGGCGGGAATTCCAATCATTTCGATCGAAAGCGAAGAGAGGGTATAGTAGCCGGCGACGACGGTCGGTGCATCCTTCGGTGAAGCCACGAAAGGCACACTCAAATTAAGCTCGTGCTCCTTGCGCGCCTTGGTCTTGAGGAAGTCGTCAAGCGACGTCTCACCACAAGAAAACGCCGCCCGGTCGTGCTGAGAACCGAGCGGCTGAATGTCGAACCCAGCCATCATGACTTGGAGGGTAGCAGAGTCCTATCTGGCCTTATAGCGTTCAGCGGCCCGGACAAGCGCTTCATTGGGCTCGGGTGGGTGGAGTAGTGCGTGGACAAAGGCTTCGCTCTGGTTGCGATCGAGTCGCCAGCGCTCATGCTCTGAAATCACCTGGCGGGCCGCCTGTTGGGCATGGCTGACAATGAAGTCCGATGCGCTAACGCCCTCGAGGCTTGCAGCATGTTCGATGATGGTCTTGGCTTCCCGCGACAAACGCGCCTCAATCCGATCGCCCTTGTTGGCACGCGATGCGCGCGGGGCAGTCGGTTTATGGGCCAGGGCTGACATCAAACTTACTCCGTATTCCCAGCCTCGCGACTGAAGTAGAATGGCGACACTGGATTAATGTACGGTAGATCGCCGTACACGTCCACTTTTGTGCGGCGGTCTCTTTCCAAATGATCCTGGCGTCGAATCGTTGCGCCAATTTCGGCCCAGCGCTGGGTGTTTGATCTTACCCAGCTTCCCCCGTCAGCTCCCGCCGCGCCTTGTCCAGCTCCTCGGCGTAGCGCCGGGTCGCGTAGGCCTCGGACAGGATGCCGATCACCTCGCGGTTGGCGTCGATCACCGCCAGTTCGTCGGCCTGGGTGTGGTCGAAGGCGCGCATCACCTCCTTGATCGACTGGTCGGCCGTCAGGGCGGTGTCGGTGTAGAGCGCCAG
>JAEKKE010000223.1 GCA_019510535.1 Acidobacteriota bacterium | reverse complement strand
ACATCAGGACGAAATGCTGCAGCATGTGGGCGCTGAGAAGGTAATCGTCGAAGGCGCCGATGGGCGAAGAGACTGCGAGCCAGGCAAGAAGCAGGCCCAACTGGAAGCACACGGCTCTCCAGACCGGGAGCTCTCGAGGACGTGTATGGCGCACGCCGGCCCAGCCTCGCAGATACAGCGCGCTTGAAAGAAGCGCGCACACAAGTGGGATGGGAGCCCAATCCCATTCATGCCATAGAGCGCCTGCTTCAACCGTCGCGAGCACGTTTCCTCTCACTGAGTTTTATGCTGGCCGTTGCCAGGTTCCACGGTCGATGCGGGAGGAACGCCGCCTTGCTCAGCAACAGCGCGCGAAGCATCCGAAGCCGCCGGCTGGTAGTTGGGGTGCAACGTGTTGAGAAAGCGGACGAGCGCGGTGGTTTCCGGCGGCGACAACGTGCTGCCGTAAGCAGGCATGTTGCCTCCGCCGAGCAGCACCTGGCGGATGAGCTGGTCTTCGGTGAGCCGGGTGGCGACGTCGTCGAGTGCTGGGCCCCGCTCTCCTCCGGAGCCGCCGATGGAATGACAGTTGCGGCATTGCTTTTCCTGAAAGACGTTCGCGCCCTGACGCTCAAGAGGTGTGCGGTGTTCGAGGAAGGCTGTGGGAATGGGTGAACCGCTCCAGGCGTTCATCTTCGGGCTCCACGGCGTAGATGTAGCGAGATGCGTGAAGGACGCCCAGCAAACCGCGAGAAACATCACGGTGAAGACCGCGACTGGACGACGCCACCAGCTCTTCTCACCAACGCCTGCAACAAACGGCAAGCCAAGCAGCACCGCGATGGCTATCGGTGGAACGATGAGCAGGAACGGCGTCTCCATCTCCGGAGGCAGGTAGGAAAGGACGGTATAGATCCAGAGAAAAGGCGGGTCAGGCCTGGGAACTGTATTGATGACCGTTGGGTCGGGCGTGCCGGTTGGGCCGTATGGACCGAAGATGGCAGCGCAAATCGCGACGGCCAGCAGGATCGCCGCGGCGAAGTAGGCGTCTTTCCATGCCGCGCCGGGGAAGAATGGCAGGCCGTCCTTGTGAGCGAGTTCGTTGTATTCCTGGATATACGTCTCGCGACGCACAAGCCGGCCGGGCATGGGCCATTCGTTGATGCCGAGCTTCACCACCATCCAGACATGCAGGACTGTAAGCACAAGCAGTGTGCCGGGAAGAATGAAGACGTGCAACGCGAAGAAGCGGGTGAGCGTGGCGCCGTTAATGATTGGGCCGCCCAGCATCAGGTGGACGAGTTGTCCGCCGATCCAGGGCACACGGCCAAGGATAGAAGCGCCAATGGCCAGGCCCCAGTAAGCATCCTGATCGAAGCGCAGCACCTGGCCCGTGAAGGCCATACCCAGCGTGAGCAGCAGAAGGAAGACGCCGATGATCCAGGTCAGCTCGCGTGGAAATTTGTATGCCCCAAAAAGGAAGACCTGCGCCATGTGGATGACCACAACGGCGACCATGAAGTTCGATCCCCAGCCGTGCATGGCGCGCAGGAACCAGCCCAGCGGCACCTGCTGATTGAGCACCTGCAGAATGTTCCAGGCGTGCGAGGCAGACGGGCTGTAGACCAGCGCCAGCAGAATGCCGGTGACGACCTGCAGCACGAGCAACACTGCGCTGGCGCTGCCGAAGACATACCACCAGCTCGCGGTG
Source organism: Acidobacteriota bacterium (assembly GCA_019510535.1). Classification (GTDB taxonomy): domain Bacteria; phylum Acidobacteriota; class Terriglobia; order Terriglobales; family Acidobacteriaceae; genus Terriglobus. The sequence continues at coordinate 4,000 of JAEKKE010000223.1, read as the reverse complement.
CTTTTCGGCACGGGATGCAGCACGGCGTCTTTGATCGGGCCTTCGAGCTGCAGACGGCGCTCTAACCAATCGTAGGTTCGTCGGTACCAGGGCATGGAGCGATCCTCTTTACAAGCGTGGGTTGGCTTTGTTCACCGCAGGGGCGGACTGCGGCGCGATTGGAGAGCGTTGGCATCTGCCCCGCTTCGATGAGGAGATGTCCGTTTTCTATCTTTGTCGGGTATTCGAAGAGGCCACGTTCCGGCGGGCCCGAGGCGCGGCTGCCATCTGCGTAGTACACGCCTCCGTGGCAAGGACACATGAAGAGTTGCGATTCAGAAAACCAGCGAACAGGGCAACCCAGGTGCGCACAATTCACCGCGAAGACCGTGTAGCGGCCGGGCGCCGCGGTGCGGACATAAGCGGGAATGTTCGCGGTTTCGCCATCCCACTCGTTGGTAAAGGGGTTGCGGAAGCTGACCAGCTTTGTCTCGCCAGGGTTAAACTTCGCCGCATCGCCCAGGTCGACCCAGGTGAGGTACTCGCGACGCCGCATGACCGGGCCCAGGATGTAGGCAACAACCGGCACCGCAAGCAGCACGCCTACCGCGGCATTGATGGCCAGGCCGACATTCATCAGAAACGATCGTCGTGAGATGCGATCGCGCTCGAGCAACTGTTCCTGCTCGTGGGGTGATGGTGGTGGCAGTTTTTCGTCCATTGGCGATCTCCTGCTTAGCGCGTGTGGGGTGCGAGTGGCTGTGTGCCCGGATAGGGATGTCCCGGGTGCGGTGGTGTCTGCGCGATCAGCCAGACGGAGAGGTCGGTAATCTCTGCGTCCGTGAGCGCGCGGCCGGGCATAACGTTACGCCAGTCGGGCTGGCCGATGTCGTCGCGTCCGGCGATCACGATCGTGCGGATGGTCTGATCGTTGACGAGTGCGAGGAACGAGCCGTCGAGAATGCTTCCGGCTGGGCCTGGCTTTTGAGGTGTGTTGCCATGGCAGCGGGCGCACGCCTGGGCATAGACGGCGGCGCCGCGCGTGGCATCGCCTGGGTGCGATGCTTTCCACGCCGGTGCTGTCATGCCGGAGAGCACGTTCGGCTTTGCCCACTTCGCGCGCATGCCGCTTACCAGGGCATTGACCTGCTCGTCCGTAAGGTTTCCGCCTGCGGCATTGCCGAACCCGGGCATCAGCGTACCTTTTTCTCCGTTCGTGATGATGTTCCGTAAGGCCGCATCATCAATGATGGCGAGGTAGAGGGGATTGGCGAGCTCCATGGCCGAACCATTGCGGCCGTCAGCTCCGTGGCAGCCAGAGCAGTTTTCGCCATAGAGCTGTGCGAAAGACATGACGGCTTCAGGCCGGGGAACCTCCGGACCAGGTTGCGGCTGGCCAGGCATATGACAGCCGGAGAGCGCGGTGGTCGCCAGCAGTACGAGTCCGAAGCGCCTCATCGCCGGTCGTCCTCCTCGGTTTTGTGGCCCTCCAGGCCAGGCGATTCGACTCCCAGACGAATCGCCAGCGGCGCCTGATGGAGACGCTGAAGATTGCCGGAGCGCGAAACCACGTAGCCCGCAACCAGACCAAACACCACCTGCGATGCGGCAAATGACCACCAGTCGATGTTCTGCTGGAGATACGGGTTTACGATGCCGAGCACGTTGTGCAGCAAACCGGTCCAAAGCACGGGAGCGACAATGCCGCCGAGCAACATGGGGCGCCGTGGCCAGACGGGGAGCAGAGCCCCGTAAAGCAAACCCACCAGGAGTGTGGTTGAGCCCTGAATGATGTTGGCCGTAATGAAGGCGCTCAGCCGGAAGTGGGTAAGCTGATCGGGTGTTGGGTTCGCCCAGCCGGCAACGCCCGCGCCTCCCAGCAGGTTCACCACGTACCAGAGGCTGTGATAGCGAAGCAGGCCATAGATCTCCGCGGGAATCAGCATCACGATGCCGCCCGCGATGCCTCCCTTGATGCCCGCGGAGATCGGGAACGTCTCCAGTGGGAGCTGGGCACGGTGGGTCTCATCGACCTCGATGCGGGCGACGCCTGCGCGCGAAGGCTCGATCTCAACGATTTCATGTTGTACCGGCACGTCCACATGTTTTTCATGCGGCAGCACTTCACGAAACCAGCCGACAGCAGAGACGACCAACAGGAAGGCTCCCAGAGCGCCGATCCATACGCTCATCACCAACGACCCGACCAGCAACATCACGCCCAAAGCAAGCAGAATGGGCCATGCCGTGGGCGCAGGCAGATGCACCGTCCCCGTGTGGACTTCATGGGAGTGAGTCTGCGGCGGTGTATGTATGTCGTTCATCGGCCCACCAGGTAGACGAGCGTGAAGACAACCACCCATACGGCATCGACGAAGTGCCAGTAGAGCGCAAGCACCTGCACGCGTTCGCTGTGCCGCGGCTGAACTTTGCCGGCCAGCGCAAAGAGCAGAACGGTGAGCAACAGGATGAGGCCGACCACCACGTGCGTTGCGTGCAAGCCGACCAGTGAGTAATACGTCGTCCCGAAAAGGTTGGTGCTGATCGTCAGATGGTCGACAGTGATCAGCTTGTGCCACTCCTGTGCCGTCGTGCCCAGGAAGATCGCTCCGAGCAGAAAAGTAACGGCCCACCAGATGCGGAAGGAGCGCATGTTGCCATGGGCGATAGCGTGCTCCGCAAGCCAGATGAAGAAGCTGCTGGAAAGCAGGCAGACCGTGCCGAGGATGGGTACTTCGAGAACATCGTGCGGCTTTGGTCCGGAGACATCGTGGCCCATGTAGTAGATGTAGGCGACCACAAAGATCGTGAAGATGGCGCTTTCGGCCACGATGAGCGAGGCCATTCCAACGCGGCCGCGCGAAGGCAGTCGCCATGTGGCGGCGAGCGATTCGTGTTGAAGAGGAACAGTACTCATGAGCTCACTCGAAAGCGGAGTCGGGATCTTCTGGATGTTTGAGGTCCCACAGCGGACGGCGGCTGGCGACGACGGGGTCTACGGGGAAGTTGTACGTGGGAGGAGGCGAGGGCGTGGACCATTCGAGGGTCCAGGCATCCCAGGGATCAGGGCCAGCGAGCTTGCCTGCGAAGTAGGAGCGCACCAGGTTATAGACAAAGATCGCCATGGCGACCGCCTGAATCACCGCGCCGAACGTAACGATCTGGTTGAGCAGCGTCCAGCCGCGGTCAGGCTCGTAGGTGTAGATCTGACGCGGCATGCCCAGTAATCCCGGGATATGCATGACATCGAAGGTCAGGTGGAAGCCGATGATCATGAGCCAGAAGTGCCATTTGCCGAGTGTCTCGGAAAGCATGCGGCCAGTCATCTTCGGATACCAGTAATAGAAGGCGGCAAAGATCATGAAAAGAATGGCGCCGACCAGAACGTAATGAAAGTGGGCAACGACGAAATAGGAGTTGTGCAGCTGCCAGTTCCAGGGTGAGACCGAAAGCATGATGCCGGTCAATCCGGCGATCACCCACTGGAAGAGAAAGCCGACAGAGAAGAGCATCGGTGTTGCGAAGCGCAGCTTGCCTCCCCACATGGTCGCCAGCCAGTTGAAGGTCTTAATGCCGGTGGGAATGGAGACCAGCATGGTCGACAACGTAAAAAACGTGTTGCCGAGCGACGTCATACCGATGGTGAACATGTGATGCGCCCAAACACCGAGGCTGATGAACGCAATGCCAACCGTGGCAGCCACCATCGCCGGATAGCCGAAGATGGCTTTCCTGGAAAAGACCGGGATGATTTCGTTGGCGAAACCGAACGCGGGTAGTACCAGCACGTAGACCTCCGGGTGGCCGAAGATCCAGAAGAAGTGCGCCCACAGGATGGCCGAGCCGCCGGCCTGGGTGTCAAAGAAATGGCCGCCGAGATAGCGATCGATCAACAACATGACCTGTGCGGCCGTAAGAGGGCTGACTGCCACCAGAACGAGGAAAGAGACTGTGGCATAGATCCATGCGAGGAGTGGGATACGCGAGAGCGTCATTCCCGGGCAGCGCATGCAGAACACCG
>JAEKKE010000222.1 GCA_019510535.1 Acidobacteriota bacterium | reverse complement strand
GCCCAGCCCGCGGCACTCTCAATCGAGCTGCCGGCGACGATGGTTCCATCGGCCAGGATAAGGGGCTTGGCGCGCACCGGGCCGATCAGGCCGGCGGGCAGCTTCTCTACCTTTGACCAGGTCTTGCCTTCGTCGTTGCTGGACATACGGGCGGCTGCCCATTCCGCCGGCGCTTTGCCGTACTTGTAATAGAGCCAGAGGGTTCCATCCTTCGTATGGAAGAGCACCGGGTTCCAGCAGGGAGTATTGGGCTCGCGCGCCAATTCGACGGGTTTGGACCAGCCGGAGGCGTTGCGGACTGCTCCCCAGATGGCCACGTCATTCGCGCCCTCTCTTGCTCCGCCGAACCAGGCGGCCATCAGAGTGTGGTCTTTCAATTCCACGATGGTCGAGGCATGGCTCTCGGGAAAACTGGTCGAGCCCGACTGAAAGATGAACTCACTAATAGCATTTTCCCTGTTACTGGGTATCCCGGAAGGGGTGTGAAGCGGCGTTTTCATTGCGGAAAACGCCCATAGATGCGGAGACCCTACATTACACCTACAGGGAAAATGCTCTACCGTTTGGGCAGCGGCTGGAAGAGACGAGGCGACAAGAACGGCAGCGGAAAGCAGATGGCGCAGACGCAAGGCAGTTGAACCTCCGCGTATCAGGATACAGTCGGAAGGCCTACATGTTCACTATCATTTGTCGACAAATGATCGGCAAATTGAACGCAGTTGCGCCCGTTCATTTTCGCGCGATAAAGAGCACCATCGGCCCGGCCCAGAGGGAACTCCACGTCGCCGCTCCATTCCAGGCTATCCATCGTGAATGCGCCGATGCTGAGGGTGATGTGCAGCGGTCCCGCGGAGGTCTCGATCGGCTTTGACCGTACCGCATCCAGAATGTGGCCGGAGCGGTGACGAAGTTGCTCGCTTCCGCAGCCGCCCAGAACCAGAACAAATTCCTCACCGCCGTAGCGGCCCACTCCATCAAAAGGGCGGATAGCCTGCTTAAGGCGATGAGCCAGCTCACGGAGAACCTGATCGCCCACCAGGTGCCCATAGACATCGTTCACCTGTTTGAAATGGTCGACATCGCAAAGCAGAATCGAGAGGGGCGTGTGCTCACGCCGGCAGCGGGCCATTTCAACCTTCATGAAGTTCAACACTGCCCCGCGGTTCAGCAGGCCGGTCAGGGCATCGTGTGTGGCTCGCACGCGCATCTCTTCCCGAGCCTCGACGAGCTTATCTTCGAGCATAAGAATCCGCAGGCCGGTGCGCAGGCGGGCCTTCAGCTCCTCCGGGTTGCACGGCTTTGTCAGGTAGTCATCCGCGCCGGCCTCCAGGCCTTGAATGACGTCGGTGCGGTCCTGACGCGAGGTGAGCAGCGTCAGGTAGACGTAGGATCCTTCCTGGCGGGCGCGAAGCTGCCTGCAGACCTCGGGACCGTCGATGCCGGGCATCATCCAGTCCAGAAGCGCCATGCGAGGTCCATCCTTATGCGAGAGGGCATCGAGCGCGTCGCGGCCATCGGCTACGGTCATCACCTCATACCCACTCTGCGTCAGAATCTTTTCCATCAGACGACGCGATACCGCGTCGTCATCAGCGACGAGAATCCTCAACGTGCTGCCTCCTGGCACATTCCTTCGAGCGCAATCTCGACGCGTGGCAGCTCGGCTTCAAGTTGATCGGTCATTACGGTGGCGCGCGCCATGTCTCCCGCTCCGCCAGCCATCTCAATGCCTGAAGCAAAGTGATAGGCCTGCATTGCGGAAAGGTTGCCCAGCGCGCTCTTGAGGGCGTGTCCGGCACGCTTTACCTCTTCATGATCGCTCAGGGCAAGGGCGCTTCTGACGGCTGCAAGCTGGCCCGGCCATGTATCGCGGAAGATGGCAAGAAGTTCGGCCAGAAACGCGCGATCGTTATCGATACGTTCCATCAGCTCTTCTTCATGCACAGAGGCTGGAGAAGTGCTCGCCGCGTCGTCGTCCATTTCGACATCTCTGACGGAGACAAAATTATCCAGCACTTCATCGAGCTCCTGCTGGCGCAACGGCTTGGAGAGATAGCCATCCATGCCTGACTCAAGGCAGCGCTCTTTATCGCCCTTCATGACGAGCGCGGTCATGGCAACGACGGTCTGATGCGCTCCGGTCGCGGCCTCGCGCCGGCGAAGCTCGCGGGTCGCCTCCAGGCCATCCATCTCGGGCATCTGTACATCCATCAGCACCAGGTCAAACTTCCCACGGCTCAAAGCCGCCAGGGCTTCACGGCCGTTGCCGACAACAACGACCCGATGACCGCGCTTCTGCAGCAGACGTGTCGCCAGCATCTGATTGACCTGGTTGTCCTCCGCCAGCAGGATATCCAGGGTACGGGCGGGATCCAGTTCTTCCAGCAGCGAGGTGCGCGTAATCATCGGTGTCTCCTTTCCGCGAATACCATCATGTAACACGCGTGCGATGGCGGCGCGCAACTCGCTTTGACGGATGGGCTTCAACAGATACGCCGAGATCCCCAGTTGTTCGCAGCGTACCGCGTCTCCCTTCTGTCCGCCGGAGCTCAACATCATGATGGTTGCCGCGTGGCCAGGGTTTAATTGCAGCCGTTGCGCAAGGTCGAAGCCATCCATCTTCGGCATATGCATATCGGTCAGCAGAAGCTCATAAGGACGTTCTGCCCGGTTCGCTTCGTCGATCATGCGCAGCGCCTCTTCCCCACTGGCAGCCGACTGCGGCTGCATGCCCCATCGCAACAGCATGCCTTCCAGAATGCGGCGGTTGGTCCGGTTGTCGTCGACGACAAGAGTGCGGGCGGGGGGCAGGCTGTCGTCTGTGACCGGGACTGCGGGGCCCTGCGGTAGCTCCTTTGCCAGGCGCAGCACGATGCGGAAGTGGAACCTGGAACCCACTCCGGGCTCGCTTTCAACCCACATATCGCCGCCCATCATCCGGGTAAGGCGGCGTGAGATCGTCAGACCAAGGCCGCTGCCGCCGTACTCTCGCGTAGTGGAGGTGTCGGCCTGGGTAAAGCTATCGAAGATTGCCTTCTGTTTCTCAGGAGGAATGCCGATGCCGGTATCCGCGACGATGAAGTGCAGGCGGACGTGATCCTCGTCTGCGCCGAGCGCCTCAACATGGAGCGCGATTTCGCCCTCATGGGTGAACTTGATGGCGTTGCCGAGAAGATTGATCAGGATCTGCCGCAGTCTTCCAGGGTCTCCGTGAACGCTTTCAGGAGCGTTGGCATCGACATCGCACAACAGCTCAAGGCCCTTTTCGTCGGCGCGGAGAGCGAGTGTCTTGAGAGCACCTTCCATGCACTCGCGCAGATCGAAGTCGATCTCTTCCAGATCGACTTTGCCTGCTTCAATCTTTGAGAAATCGAGAATGTCGTTGATGACGTGCAGCAGGGCATCGGCGGAGAGTTTGACCGTCTCAAGATATTCGCGCTGTTCGCCAGTGAGCTCCGTCTCGAGCGCAAGTTCGGTCATGCCGATGACGCCGTTGAGCGGCGTGCGGATCTCGTGGCTCATGTTGGCCAGAAACTCGCTCTTGGCGCGGTTGGCAGCCTCTGCCTGTGCCTTGGAGGCTTCGCGTTCCTGTTCGACCTGCTTTCTCTCGGTAACATCGCGAACAAAAGCTGCAACCAGCTTCGAGTCGTCCCATGCGATCTCTGAGAGCGTCATCTCGGCCGGAAAAATGTGACCATCGCAATGCCGGGCGCTGACCTCCAGGCGCGCCTGTATGCCGCGTTGCTCGCGTTCGGCCAGAAGCTCGCGCAACGCTCCGGTTCGGTGGTCGTCATGAACGATGAGATCGCCGATGGTCTTGCCCAGGGCTTCTTCGCGGGTCCAGCCGAAGGTACGCTGCGCCTGTTCGTTCCAGTCGGTAACAGTTTCGTTTGGGTCAATCTCGAGGAAGGCATCGAATGCAGACTCGACGATCAGGCGATACCGTTGTTCGCTGCTCTGCAACTGCAATGCCTGCTGGGCAAACCGGCGGTCTACCGTCGCGGTCAGGAAGACCAGCCCAAGCAAAAGGACAGCCGTCAGGGTAATGGTCAAAACCCCGAGATCGGAGATGTTGATGGCATGGCGGAGATCAACCTCTCTCATCGGGATGGGCATAAAGCTGGCCGCCGCCATGCCGGTGTAATGCATGACCGGGATCGCTCCGCCCATAACAACCGCGGTGAGAACCTTGCGCCATCCCCAGCCGCTGGTCGTTGCTCCGCGAAAAACATAGCCCATGCAGATGGCGACACAGGCGATCACGATCGCGATGACAACGGAGAGCGTGAGCAGGCCCAGGTGATAGTGGCACATGGCCGGCATGCGCATGGCTTCCATGCCGATGTAGTGCATGGAGGCGATGCCGCCTCCCATCAGAATGCTGCCGATAGCGACCTGGAGTACGCCAATCTTTTCTCTGCTGACGATGAAAAGTGCAATCCACGAGGCAACAACCGCGGCCGTCCACGAAAGCACAACCATCGGCCAGTCATACAGCACCCTGAAGGGAAGGGTGAAGGCCAGCATGCCGATGTAGTGCATGGCCCAGATGCCGGTTCCCATGGCGATGGCGCCACCCAGCAGCCAGATCTGGCGTACTGTGCCCCGTGAGGAACTTACCCGGCCGGAGAGATCCAGGGCGGCGCCAGCAGAGAGAATCGCGATAAAGACAGAGAGGACGACCAGACTCAGGTCATAGTGACCGGACACAACTGTCGACATATTCATTGGGGATGTTTCCTCTTGCACCTCTCCCACACGTTGAAACAGCAGAACTGTGAAAACAGCAGGACTCTCAACTAACGAAGACAGAGCCGCCGGCGGGGCAGACGCTGGCGAGGGGAGGGGTTGCGATTCCCATGCTATATGCAGCCGTGTCGCTTGGGGAACCACCGGGAGGACTTCCCGGAATCCATTTCCCAACACGGTACTGTCCCGGCAAGGTTGGGGTACTGACCGGAACATGCTGTTCCTTTTGTGGCGGCTGGTACTGCTATTTGTGGCGACTGGTACTAACAGATGAGTGAAATCGCAGGTTGACGATAATTTTGCTTGCTGTAAGGCCTTGGCGTACGTAGCCTCAAGACTACTTTCAGCCTGAGCTATGAGCCGCCGCGTTGTTTCCGCCCTGCTTTTGTCTGCTACGACCCTTTGGAGCCATGCCCAAGGCTCGTCGACCTGCACCGGCCTCTGCCTGCAGCAGGTGACCTGTCCCTCCGGACAGACAACCTCAATCAGCGGAAAGGTCTACGCGCCCAACGGTACAGATCCGCTGCCGAATGTGACGGTCTATATTCCGAATGCGCCGATCGATCCCTTTCCTACGGGAGTCTCCTGCCCTGTGGTGGGCGCACCACCTTCCGGCTCTCCACTCGTGGGAACCGTGACCGACGTGGATGGATCGTTCACGCTGACCGATGTTCCCGTAGGCGCGAATATCCCTCTGGTTATTGTTTCCGGACGATGGCGCCGTAAGTTGAGGGTACCGGGCACAACGGCTTGTTCCGATACCAGCTTTGACGCGACCATGCCCAAAGATCAAACCGAAGGCGAAATTCCGAAGATCGCGATCGTCACGGGTAGCGCGGATTCGGTGGAATGTGTTTTGCGGAAGGTTGGAATCAAGGATTCGGAGTTTACCGATCCTTCCGGAGCCGGCCGCATTAATTTTTATTCGGCTAGCGCAGCTCC
>JAEKKE010000081.1 GCA_019510535.1 Acidobacteriota bacterium | reverse complement strand
CATAAAGCACAGGATTCAGTGTCGGATCGTTGTACATCTTCAACTGCCGGTACAGCTTGAAGCGGCGCCTGCCGCCTGTGATATCGCTCCAAAGAGCGTCCAGGCAACCGGCAAGATCGGTGCGTTGTTCCGTGAGCATCGCGAGGCGAGCCTGGTTCCTGGAGCGATGCTCTTCGGTGATGTCAGTGCGGTCAATCTGCTCCTGCGTATGAAAGATCTTGAGCGCAAGGATAGAGAGCCGGTCAAGGATCAGCCCCGGCGTTTCGGAGTGCAGCGCTGCGTCCGCGTTGGGTAAAGAGAGCGGCGCCAGGGCATCAAGCAGCGCCCGATCAAGCTGTTCCACGACATCGTTGCGGCGCTGATTCAAAATGTCGATGGCTCGTTTGGTGATCGCAATCTGATCAGAGCTGGCGTTGGGATCGCGGGCCCGGTCTTCTTTCGTGCCACAGCTCGAAGTTGGCTCGATGGAGCTGACTGAGCAGGCCGTCGAACGGGTCTGCCGGCGTGGTGCGTGGAGGCTCGGGCAGATGCCAGTTTTTGGTCTGCAGATCCTGGGCCGCGGTGATGGCGAAGGCGTCGAGTAACGGAACAGACATGCTCAGCGGATATTCTATGTGCAATGACTCCAAATCTCGATACGAAGCGAGTACTGGTCTATCGTCTGGGAAGTCTTGGGGATACGCTCATTGTTCTTCCTAGCCTGCGTCTGATTGCACGGGCTTTTCCAAACGCCGAGCGGCGTATGTTGACGAACTGGCCCGTGAGCAGCAAAGCTCCTGCTGCTGCGGCTGTTCTGGGTCCCACCGGGCTGATCCATGGATACATGCGCTATCAGGTAGGAACACGAAATCCTCTGGCTTTAGCGAAGCTGGCCTGGGAGATACGGCAGTTTAAGCCCGATGTTCTTGTCTATCTGGCGGCAGGCCGCGGCCTGGCCAATACGAAGCGCGATGCCGCGTTCTTTCGCCTTGCCGGGGTGAAGAAGTTTGTGGGCATACCCCTGACGGAAGACATGCAGCAGAATCGGCTGGATGAAAACGGCGTCTATGAGCAGGAAGCTGCCAAGCACGCGAGGAATATCGCCGAGCTGGGCGATGCGCATCTGGACGATGCCGCGAGCTGGGACCTGGAGCTTGTACCTGCGGAGAAGGACAAGGCGGCGGCTCTGCTGAAGCCGTTGGGCGACCGCCCGGTCATCGCTGTCAGTGTTGGCACGAAAGTACAGGCAAAGGACTGGGGCGTAGAGAACTGGCGCGGCCTGCTTGCTCAGATGGGCGCGGCTTATCCGGAGTTCGGTCTTGCGCTTGCCGGAGCTCCTGAAGAGAGCACTGTGAGCGAAGCAGCAGCCGATGGTTGGCGCGCGGCCGGTGGAGGCCCGGTGGTGAATCTTTGCGGCAAGCTCACCCCGCGTGAGAGCGCCGCGGCCTTTGCCCATGCCAGGTTGTTTGTCGGCCACGACTCGGGCCCGATGCATCTTGCCGCAGCGGTTCAAACGCCATGCGTGGCAATCTTCGCCGCTCGCAATAAGCCGGCGGTCTGGTTCCCATATGGCCCGGGACACAGGGTGATATATCACAAGGTTGACTGCTGGGGATGCGGTCTGGAGACCTGCATCGTGGAGAAAAAGAAGTGCCTGATGTCGATCACCGTGGATGAGGTGATGCACGAGGTCCGTGCAGCTCTGTCAACAGTGGCGAAATGATGGATTGTTCGCGTGATGCGATGATGGGAAGAAGGAGAGACGATGCTTCCGCAGGTTCATGAGGTGCTCGGGTTGCTGGAGGGAGGGTTTTCCAACCTCCGCATTCTGGTTGTGGGCGACATCATGCTGGATCGATACATTCATGGCGAGGTGGAGCGTATCTCGCCCGAAGCCCCCGTACCGGTGCTGCGCCATGCGCAGCGGTATGAGCGCGCCGGTGGCGCTGCCAATGTTGCCATGAACCTGGCCGGACTGGGTGCACAGGCCACGCTCGCGGGGTTCTGGGGCGCTGACCGTGAAAAAGAAGAACTGGCGTCGCTGCTCGATCAGGACGGTGTGAACTATGCTCCGGTCGTCACTGGCAGCCTGCCTACGATCTCGAAGACACGCATCGTGGCGCGCACCCAGCAGATGCTGCGTCTGGATATCGAAAGCCAGAAGAAGCCTTCCTCTGAAGATCTGCAGCGGCTGATCGACACCTCGGTCGCAGCAGTGGCTCATGCGGATGCAGTGATCCTGAGTGACTACGCCAAAGGCGCACTTTCCGACGAATTGTGCCGAGCGGTGATCCGCGCCGCACGCGACCGTGCGATTCCGGTACTGGTGGATCCAAAGACGCGTGATCTGGGCAAGTACTCCGGAGCAACGACCGTCTGCCCAAACCTCAATGAGCTCTCGCAGGCAACGGGAGTCCCATCGTATGAAGTGGACGCCCTGCTGCATGCCGCGGAAAAGCAGGTGGTAGAGCATGAGTTCGAATACCTGACAGTCACGATGAGCGAGAAGGGAATCCGGATCGTAAGGCCTGGATACACCTATCACTCGCCGGCCCGGGCACGTGAGGTCTTCGATGTCTCCGGTGCAGGGGATACGGTAATTGCTACCCTTGCCGCCGGTCTGGCTGGTGGTCTGAAGGTCGAGACGGCGATCGAGCTGGCGAATCTGGCTGCGGGGATCGTCGTCGGTAAGGTCGGTACTGTGCCGATTACCTCCGGCGAGCTGGTCGAATTGCTGACGCCGAGCCAGGACCTGCGGTCTGACGAGCGTGTGCTCGACCGGGAGCGCGTGAAGCGCCGTGTCGAGGAATGGCGTGCCGCCGGCGAAACCATCGTCTTCACCAACGGATGCTTTGACCTGTTGCATGTCGGACACATCACGCTGCTCGAGGACTGCCGCAGGTTCGGCAGCAAGCTGATCGTGGGCCTGAATACCGATGCCAGCGTGCAGCGGCTGAAGGGGCCAACGCGTCCGGTCGTTGGAGAGCAGGAACGCGCTCGCGTGATGGCGGCGCTGGCCGCGGTCGACGCCGTTGTGTTGTTTGATGAAGACACGCCCCTGGAACTGATCCGCGACCTGAAGCCTAGCGTTCTGGTGAAGGGTGGCGACTACACCATAGACACGGTTGTAGGCCATGAAATCGTCATTGCAGCCGGAGGCCGCGTGGAGATTGTGCCTACCGTAGCCGGGTTCTCAACGACCAACATCGTAAAAAAGCTTACGGGCGTCTGCTGAAGTCCGCCCAGGTTTCTACCGCGATAGCAACTTGAAGGAGAAAGCGCGTTGATCATAGTCACAGGTGGCGCTGGGTTTATCGGAAGCAATCTGATTCATGAACTGAACCGTGCCGGGGAGAAGGACATCCTGCTGGTGGATAACTTTGCGCCTGCTGCGAACTGGACGGGACCGAAGTTCGTTAATCTCTGGGGCGCGGACTACTCCGATTACATGGACAAGCATGAGTTCCGCGAAGCGCTCAACGCCGGCGATTTCGACAGCGTGAAGATTCGCGCGATCCTGCATCAGGGCGCCTGCTCCAACACGCTGGAAGATGACGGGCAGTACATGATGGACAACAATTTCACGTACTCGAAGGAGCTCCTGCACTTCGCCACCAATCGCAAGATCCCGCTGGTCTATGCCTCTACCGCGGCCGTCTACGGTCTGAGCGAGAACTTTACTCCGACCAAGGAAAATGAGAAGCCGCTGAACATCTACGGCTACTCCAAGCTGGTCTTCGACAACTATGTACGCCGGCGGATGAACAGCTTCGAGTCCACTGTGATCGGTTTGCGTTACTTCAATGTCTACGGTCCGCGTGAGCGTCACAAAGGCCGCATGGCGAGCGTGATGCAGCACTTCTCCAAACAGTTGAAGACGCAGGGCGAGATCCGGATGTTCGAGGGAACAGGCGGATACGGCAGCGGTGAGCAGTTGCGCGACTTCGTCTTTGTGAAGGATCTTGCGCGCATCAACATGTTCTTCGGAGGTCTGCTCCCGGAGAGCCCGAAACAGCCGGTGAAGGCCGTTGTGAACGCAGGCACCGGTAAGGCCCGGACTTTCAAGGATGTGGCGAAGGCCTTGATGAGCGTTCATGGTGAGGGCAAGATTACGTTTATTCCGTTCCCCGCGGACCTGCACGGACGGTACCAGCACTTCACGCAGGCTGATGTCACCGGTCTGCGCCAGGCTGGATATGCGGATCCGATGACCGAGCTGGAAGAGGGTGTACATCAGACATTTGCTGAGGAGCCGCTGCAACTTTAGACCGACCGGCGAGAGGATGCTATGAGCGACCGCAAAGAGACGATTCTGTGCATCACCAGTTATGAGAAAGGCAAGGCGTTTCTCAGCGAGGCCGCAAGGCTCGGCTGTAACGTCCTGCTGCTCACGGTCGAAAAGCTCAAGGATGCATCGTGGCCGCGCGAAGCCCTGGCCGACCTGATGACGATGCCCGAGGGGCTTACCCCGGAACAGGTGCTGAATACAGTGACCTATCGGGCACGGCACCAGCGCATTGATCGCATCGTGGCTCTGGACGAGTTCGAGCTCGAATCGGCGGCGCTGATCCGGGAGCATATGCGCCTGCCGGGCATGGGGCAGTCGACCACGCGCTTCTTTCGCGACAAACTGGCGATGCGGCAGCGTGCCCAGAGAGCGGGCGTGCTTGTGCCGGAGTTCACGCCAGTTCTGAACTACGACGATCTGCGGGAGTTCATGCAGAGCGTTCCCGGGCCCTGGCTGCTAAAGCCACGTTCCAGCGCCTCGGCGATCGGGATTCAGAAGATTCATCAACCACAGCATCTCTGGCCGCTGTTGGATGAGCTTGGTGACAAGCAGAGCCACTATCTGCTGGAACGCTTTGTACCCGGCGAGGTCTTCCACGTCGATGGTGTGACCTGGAAGCAGCGCATCCTTTTCAACGCTGTGCATCAGTACGGTGCTCCACCGATGAAGGTAATGCATGAAGGCGGCGTGTTCACCACGCGCGCCATCCATCGGGAGAGCCTGGATGCCCGCATGCTCGTCGAGGCTCATAGCGTTGTGATACCTGCGCTGGGGATGGTGAGCGGCGTGACCCATACCGAGTTCATCAAGGCAGACGAGGACGGGGAGTTTTACTTCCTTGAATCGGCCGCCCGCGTTGGCGGAGCGTATATCGCGGACGTCATCGAACACTCGACCGGGATCAATCTCTGGCGGGAATGGGCGAAGATCGAGGTCGCCTCGATGTCCGGAGTTGAGTACGATCTGCCTCGCCTGAAGAGCCTCTATGCCGGCAGCGTGCTCTGCCTGGCAAAGATGGCGGAGCCTGACCTCTCGCCGTTTGATGCCCCGGAGGTGGTTGAGACGTTGAAGCGTCATCATCACGCCGGGCTGATCGTGGCATCTGAGAGCGCAGAGCGGGTCAACACGCTGTTGCAGCAGTATGCCCCGGAGTTTATGGAGCGTTTCTGCGCCACGGCTCCCGTTCCGGACCGACCCGTAGGTTAGAGCCGGCGACGGGCAGGGAAGAATCGGGAAAATCTATCCCGCCTGCTGACGCTGGGACTTGGATGACACGCCCCCAACAGGTAACGCTCAGGATTCGTGCCCAGATGGGTACTACTGGGTGGTTCAGGCCGCCCATCGAGTGGGTAGAATCGCCCTGAGTTGAGAAGAAAAATGGAAGGAAGAGTGGTGAGAGCGCTGGGGCTCGAACCCAGGACCAGCGCCTTAAAAGGGCGATGCTCTACCAACTGAGCTACGCTCTCGCACTTTCTTCAAGGTAGCACAAATGAGGCATGTGCAGTGGCGCCCGGCCCTATGGAACGGCTGTTTCCATAAGGCTCAAAATGCATGATTTCTGACACTTAAGTAGCATCTGCTGGTGATTGACTTGAGTTCCTAAGGCCAGTACGCTCAGGGCATTGGATCGAACAATTGCGGAAAAAGTGTGTCTTTTCCGGACAGCAACTGGCTGACGGTTTGATGACACACGAGGCTCAAGGAGCAGTTATGGACAGCAATAATCCGGAGCGGAGTGGAGAGCAGAAAGCTGCGGACGAGACCCCTGAAGACGTCGCCGTACTGTACTCGTGGGCGAATCTGCAGGGCGCTAAGTATCGCGACTTTTCGGCGTCGCGGCGTGAGTTCCGCGCCCAGATGAAGCATCGCGCCGCGGAAGCAGCGCGTGAAGCGGAAGAGAAGGCTAAGACGGAAGCCGAAGAGGCTGCGCGCCACGAAGAGGAAGTTGCCGAGAAGCTCGCACAGGAAGCGGTTGACACAGAAGAGACGCACCGGGCTGCTGCTGCCGCTGAGAGCGCGCGGCAGGCGCAGAAGGCTGCACAGGATCGTCTTGAAGCTGCGCGTCACGCTGAAGCCGCCGCCGCCGCAGAGGCCGCGGCTCGCCGTGCTGAGCGCGAAGCCGCTGAAGCCCACGCCCATGCCGAGATGCAGCAGCGTCGTTGGCAGAACGAACAACCCCAGCCTGCTGTCCCGGGCGAGATCAGCGATCCGTACAGCAAGCCGACGCACGATGTCGAGATCGAACACCATATCCATCGTCCGCACACTTCTTCTGCCGAGCGTGCCGCTGCGTTGCGCCAGAGCTCTGCAATCCGCGCGGCTGTGCGCGTACAGCCCGGATTCTCATCGGGCATGAAGAAGGTTCCCATTATTGACCCGGTGACACCGAAGCAGCCTGAGCGTATTGCCGAACAGCCGGCAGCACCGCAGGAGCAGCAGTTGCGGCGCGGCTATCGTCCGGATGTTCCAACAGCACAGATGGACGCCTATCGGGAAGAAACGCGTTATCAGGCGCCTCAGCGCAGCTTCATTCCGGCTCCGGAGCCTCCCCAGCCGCACTTTGAAGACCGCCCGGCAACCATGCCGCGGCGTCCGGATGTGGTGGAGCCACCTGTCGAACCGGTCCGTAACTTTATTCCCGCTCCTCCGATGCCTCGGCCGGAGCCGCAGCCTCACGAGGTCACATTGCCGCCGGTCCACGAGACGCCGCTCAAGAACTATGCTCCGCAGGAACGAGTTGAGACGATGCCGGAGAAGCGTGAACCGGTCCAGCCGATGTATCGTCCCGCGCCGGTGCGCCAGAGCGGCACGGTGCCGGCAGCTCAGCGGGAGCAGAATTCAGTGCGTCCGGCATGGCTGTATGGTGAAGATCGCCAGCAGCGTCCGCAGCCTCAGCCTGTGCAACAGCAGCAGGAGCCACCGCAGGTGCCCGATACGCTGCAGCACTCGCGTGAGCGTGTTGCTTCGCGCTGGTTTGCCCTGAAGGGCGTCTTCGATCACTCGCAGGAACAATCCGAGCCGCAGCCGGTACGTAAGCAGGAGTACCGTGTTCCGACACTCGTCGTCTTTTCTCTCGCCGGCGGTGTCGGTAAGACCAGCATGGTGGCTACGCTGGGCCGCGCCATGTCCAGCATGGGGGAAAAGGTACTGCTCACCGATACCACATCGCATGGTCTGCTGCCGTTTTACTTTGGTGCGCGTGAACTTCGTCCGAGCGTCGTGCGGACCTTCTCTCCGCCTCCCGGAAGCACCGATGCTCCCATCTACCTGGTGAACTATGAGCTCGATCAGAAGGGCACCGACCAGGCAACCCAGGAATGGGTGATGGATGAGATAACGCGCAACGGTCAGGGCGCGCACCGCATGATCGTGGACCTCAGCTCCGGCTCGAGCTGGCTGCTGCGCCGCCTGGGACGTTTGAACCCGACAGTGATTGTGCCTCTGGCGCCGGATATGAACTCAGTCATCAGCCTGCAGGCTGTGGAGAAGTTCTTCCACGGAGTCACGGATGCTGATGGGCGTCCGGTACGGCCGAATTATGTTCTGAATCAGTTCGATTCCTCGCTGCCGCTGCACCTGGATGTGCGTGAGGTGATGCGGCAATTGGTTGGCGATCGTCTTCTGCCCTTTACTATCCGCCGGAACCCGGCAGTGAGTGAGGCTCTGGCAGAGGGCATGACGGTGATCGATTATGCACCGTCGAGCCCTGTCTCTGAAGACTTTGTGAACGTAGCAACGTGGGTGCGCGCTGCTACCGCGCCGGCAACAGCCGGATTCCGCGGAGCAAGGTGGACGGAACGATGACGCATACCACGGCGTGGCGTGAGTTTGAGACTGGCGACAGTCTGGTGATGAAGTTGGTAAGGGTGCTGGTGATCCTGGGAGGTTTCTTTGTCCTGGGAACCACAGGCATGCTCCGGTTGTCCTGGCCGCAGCAGGCTGTACTTGGTCTGCTGACCGTGTTGATCGGCGTATGGATGGATCGCAGCTCCCGCAGCTACCTGGTCACGCTGACGCTGATGCTGGCGTCAATGTTCTCGACCTTCCGGTATGGCTACTGGCGTATCGCAACGGTCGTGGAGTTCTTCCAGGATCCTGGAACGAAGTGGGGCCCGCTGGATGCCTTCTTCATCCTGACGCTCTGCTTTGCAGAGACCTACGCCTTCCTGATCCTTTACCTCGGCTATCTGCAGACCATCTGGCCTTTGCGCCGCACCCCCGTGCCGCTGCCGGAGGACCCGAACGAATGGCCCGAGGTCGACCTGCTGATTCCAACCTACAACGAGCCACTCAGCGTAGTGCGTTACACCGCGCTTGCGGCCATGAACATCGACTGGCCGGCGGACAAGCTGAACGTCTACATCCTTGACGACGGAAAGCGCGAAGAGTTTCGCTCGTTCTGCGAAGAAGCGGGTATCGGTTACATGACGCGTGACGATAACGCGCATGCGAAGGCCGGCAATATCAATCGCGCTCTGAAGCGGCTGAGCGCTCCGCTGGTTGCGATCTTCGATTGCGACCACGTGCCGACGCGCAGCTTCCTGCAGGTGACGGTGGGATGGTTCCTGCGCGACCGCAAACTGGCGATGCTGCAGACGCCGCACCACTTCTATTCGCCAGATCCGTTCGAGCGCAACCTGGGACAGTTCCGCATCATTCCGAACGAAGGCGAGCTGTTCTACGGCATCGTGCAGGACGGCAATGACTTCTGGAACGCCACCTTCTTCTGCGGAAGCTGCGCAGTACTGCGGCGTGAAGCTCTGGATGAGATCGGCGGCATCGCTGTCGAGACGGTTACAGAAGACGCGCACACCTCGCTGCGCATGCAGATCAACGGCTGGAATACGGCCTATATCAACATTCCCCAGGCGGCAGGTCTGGCGACCGAGCGCCTGAGCGGTCACGTCAAGCAGCGTATCCGATGGGCGCGCGGCATGATCCAGGTCATGCGTACGGACAACCCTCTCTTTGCCAAGGGACTGAAGCCAGCGCAACGCCTCTGCTACTTCAATGCGATGTCGCACTTCCTGTATGGCCTGCCGCGTCTGATCTTTTTGACGGCGCCTTTGATCTATCTGATCCTTGGTCACACCAATATCCCCGGTTACTGGGCTGCGATTCTGGCATACGCCTTCCCGCACCTGGTGCTCTCAAGTATTACGAACTCACGTATCCAGGGACAGCATCGCCATTCGTTCTGGAACGAGATCTACGAGACCGTGCTGGCGCCGTATATCTTCCTGCCGACGATGATGGCGTTGATCAACCCGAAGCTGGGTTCGTTCAACGTAACGGCGAAGGGCGGCGTGGTCAATCGCAGGTTCTTTGACTCCCGCATTGCGCAGCCGTTCATGGTGATGCTGGTGCTGAACGTCATCGGTCTGCTGATGGCGATTCCGCGCTACTTCTACTTCTCGCCCACGCTTCCGTTCCCGTTCAACTATCTGAGCGGACTGTATGACGGCACGCACCCGGGCACGATCTGGATGAACGTGATCTGGACATTCTTCTCGATCATGATTCTGGGCGTGGCGACGGCCGTGGCCTGGGAGAGTCAGCAGCGGCGTCAGACGG
Organism: Acidobacteriota bacterium; assembly: GCA_019510535.1. Classification (GTDB taxonomy): domain Bacteria; phylum Acidobacteriota; class Terriglobia; order Terriglobales; family Acidobacteriaceae; genus Terriglobus. Next base: position 9,928 of record JAEKKE010000081.1, on the reverse strand, counting down.
TGCGTATCACGATGAGCGTGCCGGCGGATGTCATCGCTCCGGACGGCTCGGTGATCTCCGGTCTTACCGCGGATATCTCCAGCGGCGGTCTGCAGATGAACGTGGCAGGCAATGCAACGCTTCATGCCGGCGACAACATCAAGGTCGTCTTCCCGGTATTGGATGGTGATGCCGAGCTTCCCGCCACAGTGGTTTGGTATGACGGCGTGCAACTACGCGCGCAGTTCGACTCCCTGACGATTGAGGAAGAAGAGGCGCTGACGATGGTGTTGTACTCGCGCGCCGATACCTGGCTTGGCTGGGGTGAATCGCGTGAAATTGATAAGCCGCTGGTGAGCCTGATGAGAATTTTCCGGCTGGCGATATTTGGGTTACAGCAGACAGTCAAGGGCCTGATGAAGAAGAAGACGACAGAGAAGATGGCAGCCAGTGTTGCTCCTGTGCTGATTCTTGCAGCAATGCTGATGGGAGCAGGCAAGGCTCAGGCGCAGGCCCGGCCGATGCTGCCGGCGACCTCTCCGAATGCAAACGGAGGAGGCGTAGCACCTACTGGGGCTCCCCAGGCACAGTTGCCGGGACGTGATGGCGGTGTACAGGCACGTCCGGTTCCGCCCGGCCAGTTTGACAATATCTTTACCCTCTCGGATGTTGGCGTTCCCGACACCATCGTGCTGCGCGGTGTGGATGCCTATCACTCCACCTACTTTTCGATTCCGCAGAACCAGGTCGTAAAGTCGGCGACGATGCACCTGAGGTATCACTTTTCGCCCGGTCTGCTGCCGGCGATCAGCCACCTGAAGGTAAGTGTGAACGGCACATTGTTTGCTACCTTACCGGTGACGACTCAGCCGAACTTTGTTGGTGAGCCTGCCGATCTGACTCCCGAACAGAAGATCGCGGCGCAGAACAGCCTGAGCAATGCACGTTCCTTCGAGAACAACGCTCTGCTGGAAGCAACGCTGACCATGCCGGCGGAGATGCTGGTGCATGACAACCAGATCACCTTTGAATTCGTCGGCCACTACACGCTGCAGTGCGAAGACCCTTCGCACTCCACGCTGTGGAGCCACGTGGACACCTCCACGACGATCGAGCTGGCCGGCAATCTGCTGCCGCTTCAGGATGATCTCAAGCTGCTGCCGCTGCCGTTCTATGACGCTGCGGTGAATCTGCATCCGTCGATCCCGATTGTCTTTCTCTCGCAGCCCACGCCGAAAGGTTTGCAGGCCGCGGGTATCGTCGCTTCGTACTTCGGCATTCTTACCGACTACCGCCCGGTACGTTTCCCCGTCTCCTACGGCACCATTCCTCAGGGGAACGCAATCATCATCAGTGAGAATGCGTCTGAGTTGCCGGCAGCTTTAAGTGTCACGGGAAGTAGTGGGGCCACGGTGGCCATGCGAACAAACCCGAGTGATCCCTACTCGAAGGTGCTGATTCTTACCGGCGATAGCGCTGAGGACACTGTGAAGGCTGCGATGGGATTGTCCCTGCAGCGTTCGATGTGGCAGGGGAGCCAGGTGAGCGTGCAGGTAAAACATCCGGCCGCCAGCCAGCCTGATGATGCTCCACGCTGGTTGCCGACCGATCAGCTCCGCACGCTGGGTGATATCACGCGGCAGGCCGAGCTGCAGGGCGACGGTAGCGTCCCCCTGGGCGTCTACATGCGCGTGCCGCCGGATCTTTGCTACGACTGCGTGGCGAAGCAGAATCTCGAGTTCCACATGGAGTACCGCTATAACCCGGTGCCCCTGGCCAACGAGAGCACGCTGCAGGTGTATATGAATGGCGCCTATGTCAGCTCGACGCCGATGCCGCATCAGGAGAATGCCAGCGCTGTTCTGCAGACCCCCATTCCGGTGCCGGTCGTCAACATGCGGCCCTTCTCCAATTCGCTGATGCTGAAGTTTGTCTTCCAGATTGCGAAGAAGGGTAAGTGCCAGGACACGGCTCCGCTGAATTTACAGGGCGCAATCCTGAAGGGTTCCTATCTCGATATCCGCGATATTCCCCACTGGGCGGTACTGCCGAATCTCGAACTCTTCGCCAATGCCGGATATCCCTTCACGCGCATGAAGGATCTGTCAGAGACCGCCGTCGTCATTCCCGACAACGCGCAGACCGACGAGATCGAAGAGTACCTGACGCTGATGGGCCACTTCGGAGCGCAGACAGGCTATCCGGTCACCGATGTTACGGTCGTGACTGCCGACGGAATGAAGCGCGATTCCAAGAAGGACTACATCGTTCTTGGAACGGTTGAGGATCAGCCGGCGCTGAGCATGCTGAAGAACGATCTTCCCGTGCGCATCGACGGAGGCGGCCTGCATGTGCAGGATACGCAGGGTTTCTTCACGCCTCTGCAGAACGCATGGTGGAAGGTGCGTTCCAGCGACCACGTACAGACCGGCGAGCTGACGATGGCCGGCGGTCTGCCGGACACGATCCTCGAAGGCATCGAGTGGCCGAACAACTCGGGCAGGTCCGTCGTGGTGATCGCAGCACGCGATCATTCGGTGATCCCGCAGTTCCTGTCGACCTTCCTTCGAGACTCTCAGTCGTCGGATATTGCGCAGTCCGTTAGCGTGCTGCACGGCGAGAAGTTTTCGTCGTATCGCATCGGCAACTATGTCTACCATGTGGGCTATCTGTCGCTCTGGGCGCGGCTGAAGATGTTCTTCACACAGTTCTCCTGGACGGTAGTGATCCTGGTCATGGGCTTCTCCTTCCTGATGGCCGGTCTCGTCCGTGTATGGTTGCGGCACCGGGCCAGAGTCCGCCTGCAGGGCGAGTAAAGAGAGCCGGAGATGTGGAGCAGAACAAACCGTGCAAGCGTGAGCACCTACGTTGCGTTGCTGGTGACACTTGTGGCCTGGCTCGGCCAGGGGTGCCGGGCGGAACAGTCCTGGGACCTGTGGGAGAAGTATGCCGCCAAGTTCATTGATCCGCAGGGGCGCGTCATCGATCGCGCGGCGCAGGATCGCACGACCAGCGAAGGACAAGCCTATGCCATGTTCTTCGCTCTGGTTGCCGGGGATCGCGGCCGCTTTGACAAGCTGCTGAAGTGGACAGAGGAGAACCTTGCGGGCGGTGACATGACGCTGCGTTTGCCCGCCTGGAATTGGGGAAAGTCTCCCGAAGGCCAGTGGAAGGTGTTGGACGACCATGCGGCTTCGGACGCCGATCTCTGGATGACCTACACCCTTCTGGAAGCCGGACGCATCTGGCGCGATGATCGTTACGCCAAGCTGGGGACAGTGATGGCCAGCCGCATCGCGCAGAGCGAGGTCGTTCTAGCGCCGGGGTTGGGAACGACGATCGTTCCCGGGCCACAGGGATTTCACCCCGAACCCACGACCTACATTTTGAATCCCAGCTATCTGCCTCCCTTCATCCTTGTGCGGCTGTCCAAGGAGAACCCGCAGGGACCGTGGTCGACGGTTCTGGATTCCATGCCTCAGTTGCTGGCGCAGGGAAGCGGTGGCGGCTTTGCTATGGACTGGGTCCTGGCCGGTCCGGGTGGCGTGCGTCCTTCTTTGACCCCTGCACAGTTAGCCACCGGGAAGAATGAGGGTGCCCCTGTGGGCGGCTACGATGCTATTCGCATCTATCTGTGGCTCGGGATCAGCGATCCGGGAACTCCGGGGCTTCGAGAGTTGGCGGCGCCGCTCGGCGGTATGACGAACTATATGCGGACCAACCTGGCTCCGCCGCTGCTGGTGGACTCAGCAGGCAAGGTGCTGAATGCGGATGCTCCCGTTGGTTTTTCGGCGGCTCTTACTCCCTATCTGCAGATGATGGGATTGAAACAACAGGCCAAGACGCAGATGGATCGTCTGGCGGCTCTGAAAGATCCATCAACGGGACTCTATGGCAGGAATGGCGACTATTACGACCAGAACCTGGCGATGTTTGCCACTGGTTGGCAGGATCAACGGTTTCGCATTGACAAAGAAGGACGATTGAAGCTGAAGTGGAAGTAACAACACAGCCCGTAAACTAGTGATTCCGCAGTTAATAGCGGAAAAAAACAGGGACAAACCCTAAGAAAAGCGGTAAGCTAAGCTGCGACGCGGTGTCTCTCTAGATACCCCCTCGCCGCCTAACCGATTTGCGAGTAGGAATGAAGAATCTGCCACCAATACGAACGCTCACAGTTACTCTGGCGCTATGCGCCGGAATGCTGGGCGCCACTGCCATGGCTCGAGCGCAGGGAAATACGTCTACAACGGCGGCTCTGCTGGATAAGGCGCACTCTCTCGAAGTAAAGGGACGCATGGACATGGCGGCCCAGACCTGGCAGCAGGTCCTTCTGGCTGACCCGAACAATCCTGAGGCGTTGGGCGGTTTGGCTCGTGCCGCCAAACTGGCGGGAAATCAGCAGCAGGCTAAGCAGTATCTGGATCGTCTGCGGGCGGTCAGCCCGAACGATCCTAATATTGAGCGGGCCGAGAACATGATGACCCAGCAGAACCAACTGCAGCAGTTGCAGCAGGCTGGCAAGCTGGCGCAGAGCGGACAGTATGCGCAGGCGATGAACATCTATCGTCAGGTCTTCGGTGGAACGCCGCCTCCGGGCGATTGGGCGCTTGCCTACTACGAGACCGAATCGGCAACCGAAGATGGGCGTCCTCATGCCATTGCAGGTCTGCGTTCGCTCATCGATAAATATCCGCAGGACTCGCGTTACCAGATATCGCTGGGACGCATTCTGACCTATAACCCCGCCACTCGCGCGGAAGGCCGGCGCTATCTTGAGCGCCATCCGAGTGATCCGGGAGCCGTGGAAGCGCTGCGTCAGTCGCTGACCTGGGATGCGCAGAATCCGGCGGCTCTTTCTGACATTCGCTCTTATCTCGCCAAGCACAAGGATCCCGCTCTGGAGATGGCGATGAAGAGCACGCAGGCTCGCGTCGCTGCGTCGGTTCGCACCGGAGCGCGCACTGCGGCGCAAGGGCCTGCGATGACTCCTGAAGAGCAGGCGGAGATCGTTGCAAACCGTCAGGTAAGCCAGGAAGAGCAGGCAGCCTATGCGGCACTGAATGGAAAGCGTCTGACAGAAGCAGAAGAACGCTTCAAGGCGCTGCTCGCGAAGAGTCCGGATAATCCGCGTGCACTGGCCGGCATGGGTTATATCCGCATGCAGCAGTCGAACTTCGGCGGAGCCATCAGCTTCCTGGAGCAGGCCAAACAAGACGGAGCGCGCGATGCCGGTCTGGAAAACGCGCTGTCGACCTCGCGGTTCTGGTACACGATGGGCGAGGGAACCTCAGCCCTGAATGAGAATGATCTGACGACTGCGGAGAAGCATTTCCGTACGGCGCTGGACATGAAGACCGGCAGCCCGGAGGCTCTCGAAGGTCTGGCTGGAACGTTGATGAAGGCACAGCAGCCTGAAGCCGCGGTTCCGTACTACGAGCAATACATCAGACTGAGGGCCAGCGGAATTACCGGCTGGAGAGGTTTGTTTACAGCGCAGTATCAGGCAGGGAACGCAGCTCTTGCATTGGCGACTGAACGGAAGATGCCGGCGGGGGTGCGAGCTCAGCTCATGAAAGACCCGGACTTCCTGCGAACATTGGCCTCGGCCTACTCGGCCGTAGGTCGAGATGCAGATGCGCAGCGAGTGTTGAAGGGAGCCCTTGAGCTCCCTTTTCCCACTGATGGGCGCGGTATCAAAATCGAGACGCAGTTGCAGTACGCGGGCCTTCTGTTGGCCGGCAATCACATGGATCAGGCCGCTGGGCTCTATCGCCAGGTCCTGAGTGAAGATGCTGCGAATGTTGCTGCCTGGCAGGGGCTGGTGCGTGTCGAGCACGCCATGAAGAATGACGCGCTTGCCGAGCAGACTCTGGAGAGCATGCCGCCCTCCGCCTATGACCAGGCGCTCCGCGATCCTGGCTTTGTCAGCACGGTAGCCGCGGTCTACGACGCACAGAACAAGCTCGATATCGCGCAGGACATGCTGGAGAAGGCCGTCTCGCAGGCAAGCATGGCAGGGCAGAAGCCGTCGATCGCGATGCAGAGCGAACTTGCCGGCATCTACATGAAGCGCGGCAATGCCCAGCAGGCCTATGCCATCTATCGCCAGGTCCTGACAGAGAACCCTGACCGGCTCGATAGCTGGAAAGGTTTGTTGACGGCGCTTCATGCCAGCGGCCATGACCAGGAGGCCCTGGCGCAGGTTCAGCAGATTCCGCAGCAGACACGCAAGCAGCTCGAGCTGGATCCGGAGTATCTGCAGACCGTAGGCGGTATCTACGGAGGCCTGGGGCAGCCGCAGCAGGCGATGGTCTTTCTGCAGCGTGTGCAGCAGCACTATGCGAAGCAGAACATGGCGCCTCCCGCGGATATCGATATCCAGGACGCCTGGCTGCTCTATAACTCCCAGAATGATTCCGGTCTCTATCGCCAGTTAATGATGATTGGCAGCCGCAGCGATCTGAACGAAGAGCAGCGCCGTACGGTGCAGACCATCTGGGCGAACTGGGCAGTGCGCCGCGCCAATCAGGCAGTGGCGGCCAATAATATCCGTCGTGCCTTGGCGATTCTGAACGCCGCGGCAAAGGCCTTTCCCGATAATCCAGCGGTGATTCGCGCGCTCGCGACGGGCTATGCACGTGCCGGTCAGCCGAAGCAGGCAGTTGCGATCTTCCGTTCGCAGGACATGACGACAGCTTCGGCGACCGATTACAAGGCCGCCATCGGAGCTGCTCTGGCGGCAAACGATACCAAGAATGCCGAGACATGGCTGCGTTATGGCCTCGATCAGTATCCGAAAGATGCGCAGATGCTGATCATGGCGGCGAAGTTTGAGCAGGCTCGCGGCGACAGCGGACGTGCGGCGGATTACTACAAGGCAAGTCTCAGTGCGATGCCTCCGGGAGACCCCGGGGCTGAGCTCGCTGCCGAGATGAGTCTTGCGGCACAGAATGGCGGCCGCCTGCCCAATGCAACACAGGCTCTGGACCTGGCGCAATTGATGGCTCCGGGATCGGATTCGGCTATGGTGACGGGACAGATTGCAGCTCCGGCGCCTCCGCCATATCTTCCCAGCTACTCGAACCAGTACGGCACTGCGCCTGTACAGCTTCAGGGAAACGGCGCCGGCTCCCCGAATAACAGCACTCTTGTTCCGTCGTATATGACGAACCCGGCCTATCAGCAGCAACGCACGCCGGCTCGTCCTGGAACGACCACGCGACTGAAGGACTATATCCCGCAGGCTGAGGTAAATCCGGCGCTTGCTCCCCTGGGGCAGCAGCAACCCGATGTCACCGCGCAGAGTGCTCTGCCGGCCTTTCCGCAAACGGATACCAACGGCAATGCCGTCAATGCCAATGACTACATGGCGTATCAGCGGGAGCAGATCCGGCGGCTCACGGAGCGTGCGGTCAATGGCGCAGGTCCTCTCTCTGCCTATGGCCCTCCTGCACAGCAGGCGCGCTCTGATGTGTACGGTCCATATGTTCCGTATAACCCGCAAAGCGTGAACCAGAATGCCGCCTATATGGCGCAGGAGTCCCCGGTAAATCTTGGTTCGGACCTCCAGCCCATCCAGCCGACGGTGCAGCAGCCTACGGACGTTGTCCCGACGGCGAAGTATGTGCCGAACTCGAAGCGCACGGGACGGGTGCCATCGTCGTCCTCGCATCCGGATATCGCGGCCGCCGAGGCAGCTGCCACGCGCCGCAGACAGTCCGACCCCAGACCGTTGGTAGGCACAAGCCATCCTCCGCAGGATCCGATCGATGTAGCCCCGCTGACACAGACGCAGTACAACGGTCAGCCGTACAACGCGGCGCAGACCCAGATTCCGCAGCCGCAGAGTGGCGCGGGTGTCGGCGTTAAGGCGCCTCAGACGCAGTCGACCTATCAGTATCGTGGCGACCTGGCGCAGAATACCGGCGCGGCTGCCGGAACAGAGACCTACGGTCAACAGTATCCGCAGCCCGGGCATCGTCCCGCTACGACCGGTCGCCGCACAGTGCGCAGCCGTTCCGTTGAGGGAGCCTCCACTGGACCGCAGCAGGCGCCGCTCTTCTATCCCGGCGTTCCGGTAGCGTTGAGCGGTCAACCGTATCCCGACCTGGGACCGAGCTATCCGTTGGGGAATCCTCCGTCGGATCCCATGCTGGTGGCAAAGAACGTTCCTCCGTTGCGTGGCGGGTGGGATCGCACCGCGGCTCTGACTCCGGGACCTCCGCTAAGCGAGAGGCAGCAGACGGAACTGGACCTGGCTTCGCTGGAGGCAAGCTATTCCTCATGGATCGGCGCGACGGCACTTGCTCGTTACCGCAGCGGCGTCTCCGGCATGAACCGGCTGTTCGATCTGGAATCGCCCTTTGAGGCGACGCTGGTCGCGAATAAGACACTGCGGCTCAGCATCATTCCCCGGGCTGTCTTCCTGAATGCGGGCACGCTCGATCTTGCGTCATACCAGAACGCCACGGGCACGGTTCCGATTCTGGGCACGCTTCCCTTGAACGCCATCAATCAGCCGTCGCAGCAGCTCACGGCCGGCCTTGGTGGCGAGGCGCAACTGGTAACCACCAACATGGCGTTGTCGGTTGGCTTTACCCCCTACGAATTTCTCGTAACCAATGTCATTGGCCACGGGCGCTGGCGCCCCTTCGGTGGCCACTTCCTGTTGTTCGCTGACCGTGACAATGTGAAGGACACGCAGTTGTCCTACTCCGGTATGCGCGATCCGGGCTCAGCCACGCCGGTCTTTCCGGGCAACATCTGGGGCGGCGTCGTCTCGACCGGCGGCGGTATGCGTCTCGATTTTGGTAATGAGCGCTCGGGCTTCTACGTCAGTGCCGCAGGCGCCACTCTGACCGGATATCACGTTCTGGATAACAGAAAATTTGAAGGTACGGTCGGATCCTACTGGCGCGTCAAGCAGTTCCCGGGCTATGGCAGCCTGAATCTGGGCGCCAGCTTCTTCGGCATGCACTATGACAACAACCAGCGCGGCATGACGTACGGCATGGGCGGATACTTCAGTCCCAACGCCTACTTCCTGGGCGCTGTGCCGGTCACCTTCAACGGTTTCTACGGCACGAACTGGCACTATACGGTCGCCGGCGCTGTCGGAGTACAGAGCTTCCAGGAAGCCTACGCCAAATACTATCCGCTGGATACGTCGCAGCAGACCGGGGCGTACTCGGGTTGCACATTGCCTTCCATCGCGGCGCATACCTGCGGAGAGTATCCGGTCAATACCAGCACCGGGCTGAACTACTCGCTTAACTCAGAGATGAGCTACCGCATCGCGGATCACTGGTACGTCGGCGGCATTCTGAACGGCAACAATACGAATAACTACAACACCATTACGGCCGGCTTCTTCTTCCGCTACCTGTTCAAGCCGCAGGTGCCGACGGAGGATTACCCGACGGGCCTGTTCCCGTACGACGGTTTCCGCCCGTTACGTGTGCCCTAGACATTTCCCTGGGGGAGAGTAGGGCTTCCGCATCTATGGGCGTTTTCCGCAATGAAAACGCCGCCGCACTCTCCGGGATACCCAGAAAGGGAAAACCGCTTTAAATCCCGTGCAAATCCTCTTGCCACGCCTCAGTGTGCAGGATATAAAGCAGCTACATCACCAAATTTGGTACGTCAGGCGGGGTAGAAACTCTTGTCCGCCCGTCATTCCTTGGCCCGCTCGTTGGCTTGATCTGCAAAGGGTTTGTAGCTGTGCTTCTGAATCGTTCTCTTGCCTTTTCTTCCTCGGTTCGTCTCCTCGCATGTGCCTGCTTCATCGCGCTGCTTAGCCCTTACGCATTGGCGGAAAAGAAACCGGTTCTGCCTGACTGGCTGAAAGAGGCTGCGAAGCAGCCGCTGCCGTCATATCCGGCAAATACTAATGCGGTTGTCCTGCTTTCAGACACTACCTATACCGTGAGCGGCGATCTACGTGCCG
>JAEKKE010000221.1 GCA_019510535.1 Acidobacteriota bacterium | reverse complement strand
CATCGCCCGGGCCGGAGTCGACAGCGAAGTGCTCGTCGAGCGTGGCGATCTGCACATTCTCCGGCTGCAGCATAACGGCATACTGCGCAACATCGGGGATGGCGCCGCCATTGCCGATCGCAATCATGCGAGCGCCGCGGCGGGCGTGGAGCTCGCCACGGACACCGTCGCGCATGACGTAAGCACCGTAGCGCCCGCGTGAGGACTCGATGCCCTGGTGCAGCAATGCGATCAGTTCGTCGAAGGTGGCGCGATCGAGATCACGGTAGGGCCAGGCGCGCTTGAAGACAGCGAAAAGATCGTCTTCACGCCAGGGCTCGGCGCCGACGGCGGCGACGATCTGCTGCATGAGCACATCTTTTGGAGCCGGCGGAACCTCCAGTTTATCGAGATCGCCGGAACGCATGGCGCGGATGAGCGCTGCCTGCTCCATCATGTCGTCGCGAGTGGTGGCGAAGAAGCGTCCCTTGGGAATGGCTCCGCGCCAGTGACCGGCACGGCCGACGCACAAGATCGACGTCGCCGATGTCGATACCAAGTTCCAGCGATGCGGTGGCGATCAAGATCTTGATCTCGCCGTTCTTGAGTTTCTGTTCGGCATCGAGCCGCAGGGCTCGCGAGAGAGAGCCGTGATGGGCGGCAACATTCTCAGCCCCAAGACGCTCGGCAAGATTGAAGGCCAGACGCTCGACCAGACGACGTGTGTTGACGAAGACGAGCGTGGAACGATGAGTCTCGGTCACTGCCGCAAGCTTGTCGTACATCTCGTCCCACATGCGGTTCGAGGTGACGGAGCCAAGCTCTTCGCTCGGCACTTCGATCGCAAGGTCGAGATGACGCCGTTGCCCGACCTGCACGATGGTGACCGCACTCTCGCCCGCGCCGACAAGGAAGTTGCCAACCAGCTCAATAGGATTCTGCGTGGCGCTGAGACCGATCCGCTGCGGAGCTTCGCTCAGACCGGTCAACATGCCACCGGCAGTGAGGCGGTTTTCTCCGCGCACCAGAGCATCAAGACGTTCAAGCGTGAGAGTGAGGTGCGATCCACGCTTGTCGTCGGCGACAGCGTGGATTTCGTCGACGATGACGGTGCGCACCCGGCGCAGGTTCTCACGCGCCTTGAGCGCCGTGAGCATCATGTAGAGACTCTCCGGCGTGGTGACCAGGATATGCGGCGGCCGCTTGAGCATGGCGGCGCGATCCTTTGCCGGCGTATCGCCGGTGCGAACTCCGGTACGGATCTCAGGGCAGAGGTAACCGCGCTCGAGAGCGAGCGCCTGAATCTCGCGTAGCGGACCCTCGAGGTTCTTCTGCACGTCGTTGGAGAGCGCCTTCAGCGGTGACACATAAACAACGTGAGTCGATGCATCGAGACGGCCCTCGATCGCTTGCCGCAGCAGAGCATCGATGCAGACGAGAAAAGCTGCGAGGGTCTTACCGGAGCCGGTGGGAGCAGAGATCAGGACAGGCTCGCCGCGAACGATCGCGGGCCAGCCTGCGATCTGCGGCTCAGTGGGTGAGCCGAACCTGCGCAGGAACCACTCGCGGACGACTGGATGCGCCCATTCCATGGCCGGATCGGCAAAGGTCTCCTCGGGCAGCAGGGTCGCGGTGGCCATGCGTCATTCTATCGCCTTCTTCGCAATTCCTTCGCCTATGGTTTTCCACCTAATCCTCCCTTAAGGTGCCGGTTTGCCGGATTTTTGGAGCTGGACTGATACCCTCAGTTCTGATGACTGCCACGGAACGCGCCTCCCGAATCAAGGTTCTTGTCTTCGACGTCGACGGTGTCCTCACCGACGGAACACTCTGGTTTATCCCTACCGGCAAAGACGCCAACGCCCAACCGGTGGCAGTGGAGACCAAAGGCTTCTCCGCCCATGACGGCCTGGGTATCGCCATCGGCCGCACTGCCGGCCTGAAGGTAGCGATTGTGACTAAGCGCCAGTCGGATACCGTCGCCGTGCGCATGCGCGACCTGAAGATTGACTATGTCTACCAAGGACAGCACTTCAAGATGCGTGCCGTGCAGGAGATCTGCACCAAGGAAGGCATTACGCTGGATGAGGTGGCGTACGTCGGTGACGATGTCATCGATCTGCCAGTCATGAATCATGTCGGCCTGGCGATTGCGGTTGCCAATGCGCGTCCGCAGGTCAAGCAGATGGCGCACTGGACGACAACGAATCTTCCCGGCCAAGGCGCGGGGCGCGATGCGATTGAGTTCATCCTGGAGGCACAGGGTAAGCTTGCTTCGGCGATGGCGACCTATCTGGATGAAGCTAATGAAGGCAAGGTTGCGGATATCGGTCAGGGCGGAATGTAAGGAAGAGTTAAAAGTTGAAAGTTAAAAGTTGAAAGTTGTAGACGTACTGCAGTGGCAGGCAAAGATTTTTGCCTGCCACTCCTCTTTTGTTGTCATTTCGTAGCGTAGCGGAGAAATCTGCTGCTCTACCGAGACCTCGCTGGCAGCGGGAGATGTATTGCGAAACGACATTGCTAGAAAAGCAGATTTCTCCGCTCCCTTCGGTCGCTACGAAATGACAAACCTAAACGTCCAGCAGGACGTCTGTGTATACCGGTCTCATACCGCTGGTTCATCCTCGGGTGCCGGCCAGGCTCGGCGAAACAGATGAAAGATGGCGTGGATCGCAAGCGCCAGCAGTCCACCTATCGTTGTCGCTAGGATGCGATTGTGGAGCACATACTCTTCCGGCAGATGATTGAAGGCCAGCAGGAAGGCGATGTAGCCGGTGATCGCTACGGAGAAGACGCCATAGTTCACGTTCATAAAAACGTAGGATACCCACAGATAGACCATCACCAGGACAACCAGCACCCATAGGTTTGGCCTCAGCAGTGTGGCGACCACGGTGGCCACGCCTGCGCCGAGGTAGGTGCCGAGCAGGCGAAGGACCGTGCGCTCCGTCGTCAGATAGAACTCCGGCTTCACCACAAGGATGGCAGTCATTGCGATCCAGTAGCCATTGGGCAGCGGCCACCAGACGCGATAGAGCATGACTGCAATCGCAGTGGTGACCGCAAGGCGTACCGCGAAGTGGAAGTAGATGCTGCGGGGCGTGATGTGCGAGAGCAGATAGTTCACGCGAAACTTCCGCGGGTCAAAATGCGGATCGGTAAGGTTGGCGCGAATCCGGGGAACGAACCGCCAGAAGTAAAGAATGGCGAAGAACTCCAGTGCGGCTCCGACTGCCGTGGCGACACCACGCAGTGCTGCCTGGTGGAAGGTGCCGAGCAGACGGCCGTGCGTGTCAGGCGCGGCAGAAGAGATGATGAGGTAAACGCAGCACTGCACGCCAACCCAGGAGGCAGCGGTTCCCTGCGCCTGCATCAGGCCATAGATAAAAGCCCACAGAACGCAGACGCAGCCGAGAGCAAGGCTGTCAACGGCGAAGAGCGCTCCTAAAAATGTGGAGACGGTGATGCCGAAGGCCGCGGCCAGCATGGGGCCATAGCGATAGAAGATGGGCTGCTGGAACGATCCGAAGCCGACACACATCGCTCCGCCAACCGCCATGGCGGCCCAACTCTGCTGATCGAACAGAATGCCGGCCGCCATGACAAGCAGGATGACCGGCAGACAGATCAGCGCGTGGAGCGGTTCGGCTTCGCCCCAGGCGAAGCGGGAGATTCTGATGACTTCTTCGTTAGCCACGGCATTTGATTGTATGCGGAGTTTAAACCACCTGGTTATCCGCATTTGCCAGCGTCGTGTCTTTTGCCGCACGTGACCACATCAGCCGGAAGTCCGTCACGTTGTGCAGTGAGAAGTTCTCCTGTGGCGGCGCGGTGATAGCAAAGAGGTCGGCACGATGCACATTTTCAAGCCACATGGCAGGACGCGGATCGGCAGTCGCCGGAGCAATCTCGATATGTGACATCTCGAGGTTACGCAGGTGGCGCAGAAAGAAGCCGTGAGAGGGTGTTGGGCCGAAGCGCAGCAGCTCGGGGTAATCCTCTTCCTTCTCCGGAACCTTCAGGGTGCGCCAGTCGGTCATGGGCTGGCGATCGTCGCCCCAACCCACACGCATCTGTTTGGGCAAGCCCTCGTGGCCGAAGTAGCAGTTGGAGAGCTTGACGTCTTCGATCAGGTTGTCGGGGATACCGGAGAAGAGACATGCGGTCGATGCCGCCGAGTTATAGCTAACGAGATTCGAGATGAGGATGCGGCGCAGAGTGCCCTTGCGCAGGGTCTCCTTCGGATTGCGATTGCGGCGATTCAAACGAAGGAAGAGTGGAGCATCGATGGTGTCACGCATCGTATTGCCGGTGATAGAGATGTCTTCCAGATAGGCGCCGTCGGAGGTTTCGAGCGAGATGCCTTTGCTGCCCTCAATCACATTGCCGGAGATGGTGATGTTGCGGAAGCCTCCATTGGACTCTGTGCCGCACTTGATCCGACCGTTGCGTGAGACCTTAGCGTCCTCCGCAAACTTCTTCCAGGTGCCGGCAAGCACGCTGCCCAGCTCGTAGTATCCCGAGACGAAATTGTTGGCGATCGTCACATTGTCGGTCGAACGCGCGTAGCCGAGAGCGTAGCTCGACTTGGGGCAGATGGCGTCGTCCCATGGCGAGTTGACGGTGCAGTTGGTGACACGCACATTACGGCAGCAGTCGATGTCGAAGCCATCGCGGTCAGTGTCGACCAGCAGGTTGTCGAGCGTGAGATTGTCCACACCGGTTGCCAACAGGCCGAAGTGGCCGCCTTTCAGCAGGCGAAAATCGCGCAGGATGACGTTGCGGCAGTTCTTGAGAGCGAAGGTCTTATTGCCGACTCCGGGCTGCTCCGCCTTGAAGGGCTGGTAGCCACCGCGAACTGCGGTGGCGATGCCGTGCGAGAGGCCTTTGCCGAAAATCAGTCCCGGGCCGGAGACGGAGAAATCATGCTCATTCTCGGCGTAGAAGAGCGAGTTCTTCCAATGGTTATGGCCATAGTCCTGATAGGGCGTCCAGGGATCGTTGGGCTCGGCGGCATCGTAGGTTCCTCCGCGGTAGCCGGTCGTCTCGCCAGACTTGGGTGAGTCTGCCGCCTGGATGGTGCATCCCTGTGCAAGATAAAGGTCAACCGTCGACTTGAGCCGGATGGTGAAACACATGTAGGTGCCTGCCGGAAAATAAAGCGTTCCGCCGCCGGCTTTGGCTACCTCTTCAATGGCCTTGTTGATGGACGGCGTGTCCACGGTCTTGCCGTCGCCGGTAGCACCGAAGCTGCGCACGTTGTACAGAGCCTGGACGTTCTGCGTCTCGGTCTGGGCTTCGGCCATGGAGACATGGCCGACAGCTCCGGCGAGCGCTAGCGGAGAGAGCTTAATAAGATCGCGACGTTGCATGGCGCGACCAGCATACAGGCCGCGAGCGAAACGTTTCAATGAAAGGAAGAAGAAAGGACTATACTGAATGCATTCGGGTTGCATCCTCTGCCATCATGGAGGAGCGGCACTGGAGTGAACTATGAGTCTGACCGGATTCCGGGACGCGGCCGCGCGTCCTTTGGGCGTGGCTACCGCCGTCACACCCGCGAGCCTGCTGGCGCTAAAGCGCTCAGGGGCACCTATCACCGCTCTCACCGCATACGACTATCCCACAGCGCGACTGGCTGATGAGGCCGGCATTGACATGCTGCTGGTCGGCGATTCGCTGGCAATGGCCGTTCTGGGCCATGAAGATACGCTGGCCGTCACCATGGACGAGATGTTGCATCACGCTCGTGCCGTGCGCAGGGCAACACAGCGCGCCTTGTTAGTCGTCGATCTGCCGTATGGCAGCTATCAGATCTCCGTCGAAGATACTCTGCGCAATAGCCTGCGTATGGTAAAGGAGGCGGGCGCGAACGCAGTGAAGCTGGAGGGTGGCGCGGCAATGGGCTCGCGTGTTCGTGCGCTGACCGCGGCGGAGATTCCTGTCGTCGCGCACATTGGCCTGACGCCGCAGTCGGTTAATCGCATGGGCGGCTACCGCGTCCAGGGTCGGAGTGAGATCGAAGCGATGACCCTGCTGGACGACGCTCTGGCACTCGAAGATGCAGGAGCGATTGCGATTGTGCTGGAAGGCATTCCGCGAGAACTGGCCGCGCTGATTACAGCACGGCTTCATATACCCACAATCGGTATCGGAGCGGGGCCGAAGTGCGATGGCCAGATCCTGGTGTGGCACGATGTCTTCGGCCTGAGCTTCCGCAATGCTCCCAAATTCGT
>JAEKKE010000220.1 GCA_019510535.1 Acidobacteriota bacterium | reverse complement strand
GGGTTGTTTCTCTATATCGATGACTCCTGGTCGCAGGACTATTTCAATAAGAACGACCTGCACTTTATTGAGCGCGAGTTGTTTGGGTAGAAGGAAGTGTCGAATAGTCGTAGAGATCTATTCATCAATCAACAAAGCGCCCGAAGGCGCTCCGTCTTGCTTAAGGGCACGGCTTCACAGGCTGCTGATAAAAGCGCTGAAGGCGCGCTCTATACCAGCCTGGGGCAACGCCCCAGGTCTCGGATAGTAGACGTCTGAGGGCTGAAGGCCCGATCTATAATCCTCATGCCAAATGACTGAAGGAGCCCATCTGGGACAGGAAAGCCCAACTTCTTTGAACGGTAAACCGTGGACTAAAGTTCACCGCTCCCACACGTTTGCGCATTAGCGCGAATCTGCCTCCACTGCAGAGTTATAGAGCGGGCCTTCAGCCCTTTAACATCGTGTGGCACTGAAACCTGGGGCGTTGCCCCAGGCTGGTATAGAGCGCGCCTTCAGCGCTTATCGTGCCTGCCCCGAAAGACCGCTACCCCCACCCGATTCGAGCGCCGCTCGGACCTTTTGTTTGTCATTTCACCGTGACCGAAGGAAACGGAGAAATCTGCTTCTCGACTGGATATCCATACTTAGGTGAGAGAAAACCACCTACGAACACACCAGCAACTGCTGCGGCTCGAAGCGGAACATATCCGGGAAGCTGCAGAACTCTGGAATACCCAGTTCCAGCACCGGCACAGCCTCAGCGATGCGCTTGACATGCACCCGCATCAGGTCGCGATAGGCATTCCGCTCTTCCGCGGTGAATGGAGCCATCTGGTACGACATCGTCATGTGGAACTGATACTCCGCGTGGTCGTTCAAGCGGAAGCCGAAGACCTCCGCAAGCTGATCGCGCAGTGACCGCAGCTTCTTGTCTTCCTCCGCATCCGCTCCCACCAGGCGAAGGCTGCACGCCATCGGATAGTTGATGGTGTACTCCTGATCGACACGGACGCGCAGCGGCAATTGGCATGCGAAGCGTTTCCTTGCGATCCGCTCGCCCACCATACGGGTGCAGACCTCAATGGGAGCGTCAGAAGGAACATACGATGGCCATCCGTAGGCAGAACGGTTCTGGTCGTTCGCTCCGGGGAAGACCGTCATGTGATAGCTGTCCGTTGAAGTAAGCCCCAGCTTGGCGTGATAACTCGAGCGCTTCAGCTCCTGATGGAGGGTCACCATCGCATCGCGCATCGCCGACTGCACCGGCAGATGACAGATCACCGTATTCCCCGCAAACGGACGCGGCGTTCCGTCGGGGTTGAACTTGAGCGTGGTGTCGCGATTGGGAATCTTTGGTGTTTCTACCGCGGAGGTTTTCGCGAGCAACGAGGACGGAAGCAGCGATGCGGCTGCGGTAGCAGAGGAGTCGAGAAGAAACTGACGGCGGGTATGAGTGGTCAATGGACGATCCTTTCCTGAGAGCGTTTTTGAAAAAAGAAAGGCCGGCAGAACCGTGCTCTGCCGGCCTGGGAGGGTTGAGTTCAGTTAGAACGCAATACGTAGTACAAGCTGCACCTGACGTGACGGATACACACTGGTGCTGCCGGTGAAGCTGCCGAAGCTGCTGCTATAGCTCGGTGCACCTGAGGTAGCATTCACCGACCCCACGCTGGCAGAGGGGCTGATGTAGTTGGTGGCATTGAGCACATTGAAGGCCTCAATCCGGAACTCGGCGTTGTATCGTTCGTTCGGCAGAGCAAACCGTTTGTGTGCCGAAAGATCGAACTGGCCGAATGCCGGTCCGCGCAGAATATTGCGGCCCGCATTGCCGAAGAGCTGCGTGCCCGCGGGAATCGACACACCGGGAGGCGGAGTGGTTCCCGAGCCTGCGATCAGATAGCCGTTCAACGCGCTGGCCGTCTTCACCAACGTCTTGCCATAGACTGCCGACGGAGATCCGGTAAGGTTCGGCCGGATAGCATACGCCGAGCTGGTGGTCGACACTACCTGGTTGCTGCTCGGCGTATAGGTCAGGTTGATGGGCACACCGCTCGTCACCACGTTGATGCCGGTCAGCTGCCAACCACCGAGGATCTGCTGCTGCCATCCAGGAGCGGATGAGCCGAAGCGGCGTCCTTTGCCGAACGGCAGATCGACGATCGCCGACGTAGTGTTGTTGAGCGGCTGGTTGTAGCCCGAAGGTCCACGATCACCCGCCGGGTTCGCCTTGTTGATCATGGCACTGTCGCCGTTCTGTGTCTCCAGATCAGCCGAGTTCAGATCTATGCCGCGCGACCAAGTAAATGAGTTGATGAGGAAGACTCCGCCACGGAAGCGCCGCTGCAGCTTGGTCTGCAACGAGTGATAGATCAGAGACCCCGCATTGCTCTCCGTCAGGATGTCCGAGAAGTTGGCAATTGGCCGGCGGTTGAGTACTGACGTCGTGCACTGGCCCTGCGCTGCAGCCGGAACTTCGCTGGGCAGACACAGGCGGGCCTGGTTGAAGTCCAGAAGAGCCGGAATGTGGACGGTGTGATTGCCCACGTACGCCACTTCCAGCGTGGTGTCATAAGGCAGTTCCTGCTGTACCGACAAATGGAAGGCCTGCACATACGCCGGCTTGAAGTCCTTCGGCGTATATCGCGTCTGAGCCTTGGTGGTGGAGAAGTTTACTGGTCCCGCAAAGTTGGTTTGATAGCCATCCTGCGTTCTGCGGAAGCAGGTCGTGGGATCCTGCGTCAGCGAGGTGCACAGGCCCTGGCTCGGTGTCTGGTTCGCGGGCAATGTCGCCGCATAGTTGTTTGGACCGTTATAGGCAAGCAAACCCTCTCCGCCGAAGCGGAAGAGATAGGCATAGCTGATGGCGTAACCGCCGCGAATCACTGTCTTCGGTAGCGCCTGGTAGGCAAAGCCCACACGCGGACCGACGTTCTTATAGTTCGGATCGACCAGACCGCGATCGGCCAGTGAGTTACCGCCGACGTAGTGAAGGTTATAGATGTGTCCTGGTGCCGTGCTGTTCACCTCGGTTCCGCTGCCGGCAGCCAGCAGGCGATTATTCACCGGGTCGAAGTTGTAGAGCTTGTTGTTCTCTTCGTAGTTCGGCGTCATGAACTCGTAGCGGAAACCAAGATTCACCGTCAGCGATGGCAGCGGTTTCCAGTCATCCTGCAGATAGCCCATGTGCCAGTAACGCAGATAGTTCACCTCATTAGGAGCGTTCAACTGGTAGTTACTGCGAGCGCCGAAGAGGAAGTCCGCAAGGTTCGCCGCCTGCGCTGTGGTCGCACTGCCCGCCGAGCTGAACGAGCCGGCATAGGTATCCGAACCGAACTTCGGATGGAAGTCGGAGATCGCCTGCGACATCCAGCCGAACTCATAGCCCACCTTCAAACTGTGACGGCCTCTGATCCAGGTGTAATTAACCTTGGGATTTGCCTGCGTTGGATTGTTGAACTGCGGATTGGTTCCCTGCTCGCCGAACTGCGTGAAGCCGGAGACAGACTGCGGGCTCAGACCGCCGGTATAGGCAGGGTCCTGCGGGACGTTCGGAATACCCGCCAACAGATTCGTAGCGCCGAGGAAGATGGGGAACTTTCCACTCTCGGTCCAGGTCTCACCGAAGCGCATCTCCAGAATCGAAGTGGGCGTCAGTGTCCAGTTATATCCGGCAGCGAGCTGTCGTGTCCGGGCATAGAGGGTTCCATTGCTGTTACCGCCGGCGGCACCGGGGAACGGTGGAGGCTGGAAGTAGGTGACGGCGCGCTGGCTGTAACGGAAGAAGCCGTTCTGGCGATCGTTGCGGACGAAGTCGACGCGGCCATCGCCCTTATCGTCCACCGTCGGCGCGGCAGGGAGATATTGGTAGTTCGCCGAGGTCAACGCGGCTCCGGGAATATTCGGCGAGGGCAGCAGGCTGAAGACCTTCAGCGCGACAGGATTGATGTTCGGATCACCGAGCGGTACACGGCCGTTGCTGTAGACCACGCCGGTGTAGGGATTCTTGATCGGGATCGGCGTGCCCGTCGCTGTGCCGTCGGTCGTAAAGATTCCGTTCAGCTCAGCGGAGGTCGGCAGGGTTGCAGTGGTAAGGGAGTGTGAGACGGCGCGCAGGCCTTCATAGTCCACGAAGAAGAAGAGTTTGTCACGCAGCACCGGCCCGCCGAAGGTGCCGCCGAACTGGTTCTGTACCAGCGTCGGCTTGATGCCGGTTCCGTAGAAGGGGCCGAAGGCGTTCAGGACTGTGTTGCGGAAGTACTCGTACACTCCGCCGTGAAAGGCATTGGTTCCGCTGCGGGTGGTGGCGTTGACGATAGCGCCGCCGGCGCGGCCATACTCCGCCGAGTAGTTATCGGTCTGTACCTTGAACTCCTGCAGCGAGTCCGGCGACGGAATCACGGCCTGATTCGAGTATCCCTGGTTGGCTTCCTGGTAGGCGTTGTTGTCGATGCCGTCGAGGACGAAGTTGTTATCCATCGAGGTAAGGCCGTTGACGTTATACGAGGCATCGCGCGGTGGATTGGAGGCAACGGTTGCGATCAGAGAGCGGCGAACGCCCGGCACCAGTTGCGCCAGGTCGGCATACGAGCGGCCGTTCAGCGGCAGGGTCACCGCCTCGGTTCCCTGGATCGTCTGTCCGCGGTCGCTGGTCTCTGTCTCCAGTTGTTCGGCCGCACCCGTCACCGTAACACTGTCTCCGGTCTGGCCGACGCTGAGGGTAAGGTCGACACGCTGACGTGCTCCGACGTTTACCCGGAAGGTATCTGTCTTCAGATTCTGGAAGCCAGACGAGGTCACCGTCACGATGTAGTCGCCGGGCTGTACGCTGTCGAACTCATAGGATCCGCTTGCGTCTGTCTGACGGGTGCTCTTAACGCCCTTGGCGGCATTGGTCAGTTCGACCGATGCTCCGTTGATGGTCGCTCCCGAAGGATCCTTGATCGTACCCAGCACCGCGCCCGAATCGAACTGCGCATAGAGCCTGCCTCCGACCGCCAGCATCAGCAACACGGCCAGGCGAAGAAGTAGCCCATACCATCGGGCAGGTTGTTTCTTGTTTATGTTCGGCGTCATTGCATTCGCTCCATAAGTAGTGCTTCCAACAGAAGTAGTGGTTCCAACAGAAAGCCCGCGCATGTTTGTCTCTGGGTACGCGTCAGGAAAGGGGCCGTTGGGAGAGGAATAGCAGCGACGCTTCCGGCGAAGAAGCGAATTCACGGCGACAACTGCGATACACGCGTGAACTGCTGTGGAATAAATGGTTTACCTAACCTTCATGTATCTTGATACAGTGAATGCCGTGTGAATTAGTTCATGGCGCATTCACACGATCTGCGTAGACTGACGGCAACTCATGCTCACGGCGAAGCAAGATCGCTCCGTAGACTCCCCTTGGTCTGCACGCACGGCTTCTGTGACAGACTGGCCGGAGAGCGCACAACGCGAGTTGATACGGCGTATCCTCGCCTCTCCGACCTTTGCCCGGAGCGAACGGCTCTGTTCTCTGCTGACCTATGTTTGCGACGTTACCTTCCAGGGCCGTGAAGCGGAGCTGAACGAACAGAAGATCGGGCAGGCTGTCTTCGGCAGATCGGATCGCCGGACTACGACTCCTCCATCGACGGCATCGTCCGCACCCAGGCGAGCCGTCTGCGGCAGCGGCTGGAGATGTACTTCGAGCAGGAGGGCGCCGAAGAAGTTCTGCGCGTCATCATCCCGAAGGGCAGCTATATTCCTGTCTTCACTCCGCGCCACACCGCGGAGCCTGTCGCACCTGTACCCCCTGTCCGAGAGATACCAGTTCTCCCTGCGGAAGTAGCATCACCACCGAAGACCCGCGCTATAAACAGCCTGGTTCCGTGGCTGCTGTGTGCCGCGCCGGCCCTCGCGCTGACGGGAGTGCTGATCCGGAATCATGCAACTCCAGCGGCGGCGGCCGCTCCTCCTCCGCATCCCCTGTGGAGCCAGATCTTCCAGCCACAGCAGCCGACGCTGGAGGTCCCCGGAGACTCGGGCCTGGTGCTCTCGCACACCTTCGATCAGCGCAACATCTCACTGAACGAATATCTGCTCGGTGATTATCGGACCTCGACCTTCAACGCATCGACCAATCCC
>JAEKKE010000628.1 GCA_019510535.1 Acidobacteriota bacterium | reverse complement strand
CTCCTTCTCCTGGCAGTAGTGTGTTTTGCGTTTCCTGGGCTTTCACTGGCTCAGTACGACAACGGTAGCGTCGTCGGTACGATTCATGATGCGACCGGCGCTCCGATTGCAGGCGCAAACGTTACGATCATCAACACTGCAACCTCCATCGCGACACAGGTCAAAACAAACGGAGATGGAGACTACAGCGTTCCGCAGTTGCGCGTAGGTGTCTACAAGATCACCGCCTCTTCGACGGGATTTGCGGATACCATCGCGGACAATATCACCATCTCAGTCGGTGGCCGTCAGCGTATCGACCTGACTATGAAGGTCGGGACGACGGAAACCTCTGTGGAAGTCAGCGGCATAGCGCTGCAGGTTGAGACCGAGTCCAGCCAGCGTGACCAGACCGTAACCCAATATCAGTCGGCGGCGCTTCCTCTCGTTACCCGTAACTATGCCGACTTGATGGGCCTCGTCACCGGTGTTCGCCAGGCGCCCAGCGCGGCAACAACCAGCTCCATTAACAGTCTTGTCCGTGCCGGCGCCTATAACGTCAATGGCCAGCGCAGCATGTTCAACAACTTCCTGCTCGACGGCCTGGATAACAACGCCTATGGCGAGTCCAACCAGGGCTTCGATAACCAGATTGTTGCCGTGCCGCCGGACTCGGTTGCACAGTTTAGCGTCGTTACCAACAACCAGAGTGCTGAGTATGGCCGCTCCTCCGGCGCCACTATCAACGTGGCTACCGCCAGCGGAAGCAATGCGTTCCACGGTGTGGTCTATGAGTTCCTTCGTAATACGGTGTTGAATGCTGCCGGTTTCTTCAAGCCGACGCAGGGCTCCGTAGCATTCAAAAAGCCGACGTTCAATCGTAACCAGTATGGCTTCACCTTCGGCGGTCCGATTCTGAAGGACAAGCTCTTCTTCTTCCTCGATTACGAGGGCTTCCGCCAGACGCTGAAGCCGCTGACGGTGCTGACGCTGCCCACGCTGAATCAGTTGAACGGCGTACTGACACAGCCGGTGCGCGATCCGCGTACAGGCACGATCTATCGGGCCGGTTCCACGATCCCTACCGCCGCATGGAGCCCGCTCTCTCTTACCGTGGTAAATGCCTTCAAGCAGATTCCCGGTCTGCCGCAGGCTGGCGCGGCGACGACGGGTCTGGCTTCGAACGATTACGCGGCTCAGGTCCCGTTTACCGATAAGAGCGATAAGGGCGATCTGCGCCTCGATTACCAGCAGAGCCCCGCGACCTCCTACTTTCTCCGTATCAGCGACCGCAAAGAAAATGCCGTCAACTATCCCAGCATTCCGCTTCCTCTGGATGGCCAGACCAACGGAAAGATCCGCGTGCTGAATGAGCAGGTAGCGGCTGGTTTCAATCACTTCTTCGGTTCGAACAAGATCATCGATGC
>JAEKKE010000627.1 GCA_019510535.1 Acidobacteriota bacterium | reverse complement strand
GTTGGAAGAATGGGGTACGACCGGGCACGGTCAGAAGATTCACAACACCGTGCGCTACACCCTGGAAGATAGCAACAATACGCTGGTGCAGACCGAGGTCTCGGTCGGTCCGCTCGGCCCCGTCCGTAATGTCTACGTCCTGGAGCGCGTGCGGACCACCGCAGAGTAAGAAGGGATTAGAGAGCATTTTTCCTGTTGCTGGGTATCCCGGGAGGAGCGTGCAGTGGCGTTTTCATTGAGGAAAACGCGCATAGAGCATTTCTCCTAATGGTGTAGAGCGGGGTTTTGGCTGTTTGCGCCGTTTTCCGCGAAGAAAACGGCATTCGCAGATTATGCTCTACTGCGATACGCCCACGGCAACCTGCTTGGGCTCATCCGAGCCCGCAGCGGTTGTGGCCGGAGCCGTTTTCTGCAGGAAGTAGCTCTTGTCGGCCATTGAACGATAGAAGAGCCCGGTCAGCTCCGCCGCCTTCGGACCGAAGGTCGGGCGTCCACCCTCGAGGAAGAAGACCGTCACCATCCGGCCGACTGGGGTGTCGGCGTAGGAAGCGAACCAGCCATAGCGTGTTCCGTTATTGGAGCAGGTGCCGGTCTTGCCCAGCACCGGGAATTCCTTGAAGTTGGCGCGCAGCGAGCGGGCGGTACCGTAGCGGGCGTCCACCGCCCCGGCCATGCCTGGAAGCATCTCTGGAATCAGTGGAGCGATATCGAGGGTCCGCTTCACCTTTGGCTGGAAGTTCGCGACAGCGTCTGCCGTGGTGGGATGCTGCAGATAGTAGAGCGTTCCGCCGTTGGCGATGGCAGAGACCAGGGCGCCGAGTTGCAGCGGAGTCATCGAGATGCCCTCACCAAAGGAGCACATACGGCCCACGCCGCCCAGCTTCTCCGGCAGTTCCTCATCGGGATAGATACCGAGCTGCTCGCCCTCAATGTTGTAGCCGGCCAGTTCGCCCAGGCCAAACATGTTGGCGTAGTGCTTGACCCGCTCAAAGCCCATACGACGGCCCAGAACCTCAAAGTACGGATTCACCGACTTGGCCAGGGCGTAGTCCAGGTCCACGTTGTAGTGGCCACCGAGGTTGACCGGCGTGTCGTGCTTGATCATGCCTTCGGAGAGAGCCGCCAGGGCAACACTCAGCTTGATGGTGGAGCAGGGTTCAGCTCCGCGCGAGAGGGCCAGCTTCTGGTTGACCATGGCCAGGACACGGCCGTTGGTGGGATCGATCGCCACCGCGGTGCCATTCATATTGCCAAGGGCCTGAATCAGCGACTCGCGAACGACCGGATCTTCCCCGGCAGCGACATCGCCCAGCGTCAGATTGTCAGCGAAGGAGCTGGCCGTAAACCGTTCAGAGAAACGGCTGGCGCGGGTTCGCTTAACCGCCAGTCGCGGTGCAGCACCGCGTCTTCCTTTAGTAGCAACAGCCTTTGACCTGGTAGCGGGAGCCGCCTTAGCGGCTGCTGCCGATTTTCCGGCGCGGCGGCTATGTTGCAGGCCGGCAAGGTGCGCCTTTCCGCGAGTACTCTCCTGTACCTTGCCTCCGCGGGTGCGCTTTGCACCTGTCGGCGTGGGGTCGGCCGCCAGTGCGGCGAGGGTGGAAACAGCGAGAATACCTACAACTAGTCCCGGAAGAAAAAAATTCTTGAAGCCCTGAATCATGCGTCGCACATCCCTGCGCCAACCCGTGCTAAGCGCCGATTTTTATTCTTTTTATCCTACCTTGACCTGACCAAATCG
>JAEKKE010000276.1 GCA_019510535.1 Acidobacteriota bacterium | reverse complement strand
GTGCCCCCTCGCAACGCTAGGGTGGGTTAGGAATACCCGTAAATTCCCATCAAAAACTCAATCGAATTTGTCGATAAGCCCCATTTGCAAAGAATGAGTAACGGATTATTGCCGCGCCGAATTTTGTCGATATAAGTTCCGATCTTCCATGCTTTCGATGGAAAGCTGATGCTGGTGCTGCATCGCCCATTCCGTGGAGCGCGCGGGAAGCTGTATGAGATGAAGGACGCTGGCGATCATCTGGAGGTCGTGCGAGAGCGGACAGATCTGGATGCACAGTAATGCACCATAATGCGGTGATGCGGCGTAACACGCCGATGCGCCCCGGTGAGCGGGGGCGAGATGTTAGAGAATGGACTTGCTCCAGTTTCTCTTCCCGTGAAAAGAGGTTCTTGTGATTGACCGATCTGTGCTGGCCGGCGTCTCTGCATTCGCGAATCTGCCTGACGACCAGCTCGAGTGGTTCCTGAGCCACGCAGAAGAGGTGCATCTTGAAGCGGGAGAGCCGTTCGCACGGATAGGCGATCCTCCGGCCTGGCTGTTCGTTATGCTGGAAGGGCAGTTTCAGTGGCGAGGAGAATTCGGCGGCGAAACCGTAGTACTGCCCTCCCCAGCCGGCGAAGTCACGGGAGTGTATCCGTTCTCGCGGATGAAGGCATTCACCGTTGCGGGCATCGCGCTGAGCAGGGCAAAGCTGTTGCGGTTTCCTGCTTCGCTGTTTCCCGAACTCATTCCGAAGATGCCGGAGTTTACGGCACGGCTGGTCGCGATGATGTCTGATCGGATCAGGGAAGGCACGCGCATCGAGCAGCAGAAGGACCGGCTGTTTTCTCTCGGCCGATTATCCGCAGGCCTGGCGCACGAATTGAATAATCCAGCAGCCGCGGCTGCACGCGCCGCGAGTCAGCTACAGGAGCATCTGGACAGGCTGAAGTTCGCTTCGTTTGAGCTTGGCCGATGCGCGCTCTCTGAGGAGCAGCGATTGGATCTGGTGCACTTCGAGAAACAGCTTGAACCCAGTTGCGATCCAGATCCGCTGGCGCTGGGAGATCTGGAGGACCAGATCGCATCGGTCCTGCAATTGGTGGGAGAGCATGAGACCTGGCAATCCTCTTCCGCGTTGGCACGATGCCAGGTGCAGCCAGAGGCATTGCGGTCCATGCTGCTTAGGCTTGATCCCGCCGCTGTGCATGTGGCGGTGACGCGGCTGGCCGCCACGGCGGAGCTTGCTGTACTCTCCCGCGCGATTGTGAGCAGCACCACGCGGATCTCGGAGCTGGTGGGCGCCGTCAAGGAATACACTTACCGGGATCAGGCGTCCGTACAGGATGTCGATATCGTCCGCAGCCTGGAATCGACGCTGGCGATCTTCGATCACAAGGTCAGGGAAGGGATTACAGTCGTACGCGACTATCAGCCGCTTCCACTGCTGGTGAACTCCTTCGGAAGCCAGCTCAACCAGGTATGGACCAACCTTATCGTCAATGCCATTGAGGCGATGGCCGGTAAAGGCGAGCTGCGCCTGCGGACATTTGTGCAAGGCGAGATGGTCATCGTCGAGATCGGTGACAACGGTCCAGGTATTCCGGCGGAGATTAGGTCGCACATCTTCGAACCGTTTTTCACGACCAAGGCTATCGGCGAAGGAACGGGGCTGGGGCTCGATACGGCGTTACGAATCGTCAGGAATCACCAGGGTGAGATCCATGTTGAGTCCTGCCCTGGGGATACACGTTTTCAGGTGTGGCTACCGTTGGTGGCCGAAGGAGAGGGATTGTCCTAGGGATCTCTTGATTCAGCCTCCCCAAGTTAGAGCGGTGCAGCTCTCGCCCCCGTTCGCGCATCGCGCGAATGTTTTGCTTAAGGGGACGGCTTTCAGCCGTCCCATATAGAGTCTGAGAGCAACGCGGCTTCAGCCGCTGAGGGCGTGAGGGCTGCGGCACCTTTTGGTTTGTCATTTCGAAGCGTAGCGGAGAAATCCGCTTCTCTACCCTGATTGCTTCCCAAGGAAGAAAAGCAGATCCCTACGGATGACAAACAAAATTGCTCCGGCCGTCCATACACTGGGTGCCCATCGATTGCGTCTCGGGTTCCCGAGGAGCTGCATCGAAACCGTCCTCTTATGAAAAGCCCCAAAAACTTGCTTTTCACTACGTAAGCGGCGCACAATTACGGCCTCGAAACGGCTGCTGCTCCCGATCTCGCCCGAGCGGACACTCTTTCGCAAAAAGGAGATTGTTATGGCGACGACACAGGCTCCTGTCATCAATATGGATCAACTAAACGCCTTCCTGGGAAAATTCATCGACGATCTGGGTGCTTCCGTTCATGCCGGTATGGTCGTGATCGGCGAAAAACTCGGGTTATACAAGGCCCTTGCCGATGCACCCGCAACGTCGGCCGAGCTGGCAAAAAAGACGGGAACTGACGAGCGATACCTGCGCGAATGGCTGGCTTCACAGGCGGCCGGCGGATACGTTACATACGACGCATCGACTCAGCGGTTCAGCCTCACTCCGGAACAGGCTTTCACGCTCGCCACAGAGGATAGTCCAGCGTATCTACCCGGCGCCTTCGAACTGGCATTGGGCTCGTTGGCTGCGGTGCCGCGAATTGCGGAATCCTTTCGCACCGGCGCTGGCATGGGCTGGGGTGAGCATGTTGAGGGCGTGTTCCATGGGTGCGAGAAGTTCTTTCGGCCGGGCTATGCTGCGAATCTCGTCAGTTCCTGGATTCCTGCACTTCAGGGCGTCCAGGCAAAGCTTGAACAAGGAGCGCGGGTTGCCGATGTTGGGTGTGGCATCGGATCGTCAACTATCCTGATGGCCAAAGCCTTTCCGAAATCGGAGTTCTCTGGATTCGATTACCACGACAAATCCGTTGAGGCAGCGCGCGAAAAGGCGCAAAAGGAAGGTCTGTCCGATCGGGTTCACTTCGAGGTGGGAAAAGCCAAAGAGTTTCCCGGCAAAGACTACGACTTTGTCGCCGTGTTCGATTGCCTCCACGACATGGGAGACCCCATCGGGGCAGCCAAACATGTGCGGCAGTCCCTGGCTCCAGGTGGTACCTGGATGATCGTCGAGCCTTTTGCCAACGACGAACTCAAGGACAATTTGAATCCACTCGGCCGGGTCTATTACTCCTTTTCGACGCTCCTGTGTACACCCTGCTCCCGATCGCAGGAAGTGGGAATGTGTCTTGGAGCACAGGCCGGCGAGGCACGCATTCGCGACGTGGTGACCACCGCCGGGTTCACACATTTCCGGCGGGCCACGGAAACACCGTTCAATATCGTGTATGAGGCGAGAACGTAAATCGTCTAACGAGTTCGTTGGGGTGGGTAGGGGCCCCTAGCGGCGCCGCACGACTAAAAGAGTTACATCATCAGCAGCTGGAGTTGCTCCGCGGAATTGCCCGAGATCGTGGAGTACGGCATCACACATGGCGTGTGCGCCGTGCTGGAACCGTTGTCTCAGGGTCTGGAGCAAACGCTCATGCTGGTAGTCATCTCCCGATGGACTCGTGGCCTCGGTGATGCCATCGGAGTAAAAGACGAGACACTCTCCGGCGCGTGGAACGTGCTGCGTCACGGTGTACTGCGCACTTGGGGAGATACCCAGGGGGAGACCGTTTGAATCCAGACATTCGGTTCCTTCGTGAAGCAGAAGGAGGGGCGGACAGTGTCCGGCGTTGCATATCTCGATTCCGTCCGTGGTAGCTCGACCGCACACCAGCGTTGCATAGTGCGCCGGCCCGGTGCTTTCGCAGAAGAGGCGGTTCGCTCTTGTGACAATCTCTGCAAGCGAGAGGTTCATCGACAATAAGCTACGAAAGATGGCGCTGAGGTGCATCATCAGCAAGGATGCCGCGACTCCTTTGCCGGCCACATCGCCAACTGCGAAAAAGAGGTACTGGTTGCCACTGGCGGCATCGCCCTGCAGGCTTACCTCGCAGTAGTCGCCTCCCACGGCCCCTACAGGCTCGTAGCGGTACTGTGCCTCCCATCGCTCCAGTGTGAGATTTCTCGGCGGCAAAAGCTGAAATTGGATCTGTGTTGCCAGATCAAGGTCTTTTTGATGCTGTGCCCGTTCCTTGTCGTCCAGGTGATCGAGACAGAACCGGCAAAGAGGGTCGAGCTCGAGCCGATCTTTTTCAATGGAGTCATTACATGTCTCACACAAGCCGTAACGTCCGGCCTCAATCTTTGCGAGAGCCGTATCTACTTCCGCAAGAAGGTCTCGAAGATAGTCGTCAGGTACCGATCCTGAAGCGGCCTGGAGTCGAGCCCGACGCTCGACAAGCTGAGGCCGGATTATGTATGGCGCCGTTGCCATAGCGTATTTCTACCTCGTAGCGATAGCCAGCAATCGCATCAGACCAGGTTTTTGATGCTGCCAGTGAGGGCAAGCACCAGAATTATTTCTGGCTTCGGCTTGTGAGTTTACGTGGGCAAGACGGTCAGGCGAAAGGGGGTTGCGAGATGTTTTGGGCAATCCAGGGCTTCCGCGAGTGCGATGTGCCGATGGCGACCTGTAATCCGACGCTCGTAATGGATCTGTCGAGTTCTGCCAATAGCAATTGCTAGGAGAACGCAGCAGCGCGTACCCACGGCAGCATCTCCCATCCATCCTGCTTCCGCTGAAGCACAACCCACATCCAGTTTCCGCAGAGAGAGCCGCACCACATGCCTTCCTCCACCAGCGCCAGCGTGTGGTTTGCATTGAAGAAAACTTCAGTGAACTGATGCATGCCTGCGCCATGGGCGAGTTCCGCCGGCGGTTTGTTGGGATCTCGCATATATCTATAACGATCTTCCGTGTTCAGCAGGTGAACCGGCAGATCGGTCCTGAAGCTTTGCCGATTCAGGCGAACTACATCGTGACAGTGTCGGTCGTAGTCCGCCAGAACCTCGGCCCACTCTGTTTGCCGCTCTGGCGGGGCTTCGACCGCCTGATGTGGATTCATCCTAAGCGGACCGGCTTCAGGAGCCTGGCAGGCAGTGCTAAGTGGAGTGGCATTGGTGGTGTCTCCGATAAGCCACTGCCGTCTGCTGGCCTCTCGCCATTCAATGGGACCGCTCTTCAGCAGTGTTGAATAGATCGCATAGGAATCGTCGGCCCTGTCTTCTGGCATAAACATCGCCTCTGCGAAACGGGTTGTCTGGCCAGGCTGTCCTGAGATCTGGGTAGTTAGTCCCCCAAGAACCACAAGCATTGTAGGAATTCGCATGGCTGTGCCTCGACTATTTGGCGCCTGGATATCCAGGCGGAAATTGGAGATTCGGTCAGTTAGACACCGGGAACAAAACTTCGTCACCGGAGGTGAGCAAGAAAGGTCGACGATATCTAGAGCATTTTCCCATCGGCTTCGTCTTCCTTCCTCACTCTTCCGAAAATGACATACAGTATGTAGTATTCTACTTTGACGATCATCAGCCGGTTTGCTGCATCAAGGCGCATCGGTATGGAGTAGTTTGGGTGGGAGCAGCGGGCTTCAGCCCGCTGATAGAGGGATAGAAAGTAAATGGGCTTTAGCCCTGGGCCTTCTCTGTCAATCAGGGAAAAGCCCAGGGCTAAAGCCCATTTACTTTTGATATCCAGTAAACCGTGGGCTGAAGAGAGTGCTGAAAAAATGGGTGCGTATTTCATCCCGGGGCATTGCGTGAAGCTGCAGTTGAGAGATTTGGCTTTTTATTGGCGCCGCTCTGATCTGAGGGCCGTATGG
>JAEKKE010000275.1 GCA_019510535.1 Acidobacteriota bacterium | reverse complement strand
GGCAACATCCCTTTAGCGCAATATTGTGAGCTGCCCTCGGGCCATCTCTCGTGCGTCAATCGCTCGGTCTTGTGGAATCAGGCCGTGACCGAATTCCTGGCTTAGAGGAAACTGAAGGATTGAATAACGTTCGAGCGTAGTTCGAATGACCTTGCTGTTTGAACACAGACCTACGCGATCTCCAGATGCAGGAACTGGCTGAAGCCTGTGGAGACGTAGTCTCCAAACGGTTCGCCAAACTGGAAGCCGAAGTTCCGGTAGAGCTGTACGGCTGCGTCGAAGGCTGGGCCGCTGCCGGTCTCGAGGCTTAGTCGCTTGATGCCGCGCTGCTTCGCCGTCTCGACGATATGGGTGAGAATCGCTTTGCCGACACCCTGTTTCAGGAAGTCAGGATGAGTCCGCATGGACTTGATCTCTGCTGCGTTCGCGCTGAGCATGCGCAGCGCTCCTACTCCCGCCAGGCGGTCTCCACGCCATGCGGCCCAGGTTGTGATCTCGGGTTTCTTCAGGCCCGAGAGATCGAGAGCGTATACACTTTCTGGCGGTGAAGAAGCACGCATCCCGGCCAGGTGAAGCGCTAGCAGTTCGCGTGTCTGAGGATCGTCAAAGTCGGCAATGCGGATCTCGAGCGGTTCCATGCGAACAAAGTCTCTCCGAAAAAGGTAAAAGGCCTGCTCTTCTTGATGAAGAACAGGCCTCTACGGTCGCGAGATTTGTTTAAAGCATTTTCCCTGTTGCTGGGTATCCCGGGAGAGGAGCGCAGCGGCGTTTTCATTGCGGAAAACGCCCATAGATGCGGAAGCCCTACTCTACACCTACAGGGAAAATGCTCTAGTTGCGGCGGGCCTTACGGTAGCGCTCGATCAGGGCGTTGGTGGAGGTGTCGTGCTTCAGTTCGCCTGCACCCTCGAGCTCAGGAACAATGCGCATGGCGAGCACCTTGCCAAGCTCTACGCCCCACTGGTCGAAGGAGTCGATATTCCAGATCACGCCCTGGGTGAAGACGATGTGCTCATACAGAGCCACCAGCGTTCCCAGTACCTTCGGCGTCAGCTCCTCGGCGAGAATGGTGTTCGACGGACGGTTGCCCTCGAAGACGCGGTGCGGCACCAGCCAGTCGGCTGTACCCTCGGCCTTCACCTGCTCCGCGGTCTTACCGAAGGCCAGAGCCTCGGTCTGCGCGAAGACATTCGCCATCAGAAGATCGTGGTGATCGCCTACCGCGTTGAGCGAGCGCATGAAGCCGATGAAGTCAGCGGGGATCAGCCGCGTGCCCTGGTGGATCAACTGGTAGAAGCTGTGCTGGCCATTGGTGCCGGGCTCGCCCCAGTAGATGGCGCCGGTGTCGTGAGCGACATGCTCGCCCTGCAGCGTAACGTGCTTGCCGTTCGACTCCATGGTGAGTTGCTGCAGGTAAGCAGGGAAACGCTTCAGGTACTGGTCATAGGGCAACACAGCGTAGGTCTGCGCGCCGAAGAAGTCTGTGTACCACACGCTCAGCAGGCCGAGGATGACCGGCAGGTTCTTCTCAAAGGGAGTCGAGCGGAAGTGCTCGTCCATCTCGTGGAAGCCGGCGAGCATCTGGCGAAAGTTGTCAGGACCAATGGCGATCATCGTCGACAGGCCGATGGCCGAGTCCATGGAGTAGCGTCCGCCGACCCAGTCCCAGAAGCCGAACATGTTGGCCGTGTCGATACCGAACTTCGCCACTTCCTTGGCGTTGGTGGAGATGGCTACGAAGTGATTGGCGACCGCCTTCTCATCCTTCAGTCCCTTCAACAGCCACTCGCGCGCGGTGTGCGCGTTCGTCATGGTCTCCAATGTGGTGAAGGTCTTCGATGCAATCAGGAAGAGCGTTGTCTCCGGATCCAGGTCATGGGTCGCTTCAGCAATGTCAGTTCCATCGACGTTGGAGACGAAACGGAACTGCAGATCGCGCTTGGAGTAGTGACGGAGCGCCTCATAGGCCATCACCGGGCCGAGGTCCGATCCACCGATGCCGACGTTGACGACCGTCTTGATCGCCTTGCCGGTAAAGCCTTCCCACTCACCGGAGCGGACGCGATCGGCGAAGCCGGACATCTTATCCAGGACCTCGTGGACCTCAGGAACAACATCCTTGCCGTCGGAGAAAATCTGGGTGCCCTTGGGCGCGCGCAGAGCGATGTGTAGTACCGAACGGTTCTCGGTGATGTTGATCTTTTCGCCGGAGAACATGGCGGCGATCTTGTCCTTCAAGCCGGCTTCATTGGCCAGCGAGAGCAGCAGCTTCAGGGTCTCGTCGGTGATGCGGTTTTTGGAGAAATCGACGAAGACTCCGGCGGCCTCAAGGGTGTAGCGCTCGGCGCGGCCGGGATCAGTGGCAAACAGCTCGCGCAGGTGGGTCTTTTCAATAGCCTTGTAGTGCTGCGCAAGCGCGCTCCATGCGGTCGAAGTGCTCATAACGAAATATCTGCTCCGTTCTATGTCTTGTAGCAGTTGAGTGTTTTGGCCGCAGCCGACGTGTCTCGCGGCCCATCCGTTCCATTATCTCCGAGCCCGAGGCCCCTTCGATAGATGACCGGCAGGGGCGGTTTGGTGCCCGACGGAAAGATCACCGATACAGATTTTTATGAAAGCGCCGCCAGGACATCCGCAGGCTCCGGACGCACGCGAAAGTCCGCGTGTGCTTCGGCGAAGCGAATCGTGCCGTCCTGGCCAACGACGAATGTGGCCGGCAGAGGCAGACGCCACGCCGCGTCCGTTGCGGGCTTCAGGGCGTTCTGGCCGGTGTTGATGAAAGGAATATTGACCAGAATCGACCGGTAGTACTGCTGCATGGCCGGCGACGGCGTATAGGCGATGCCAAATTTTTCGGCAAGCTCTGAACCCTCGTCCCGCAGCAGAGGAAAGCGTAAGGCGTGCTGCTGCACGGTAAAGTCAGACTGGCGTACGGTCTGCGGTGAGACTGCCACGAACAATGCTCCGCGCTCCCGTAGCAACGGGTATAACTCGCGCCAGGTCTCCAACTCGGTGATGCAGTAGGGACACCAGCGTCCCCGGAAGAAGTTGATGACCAGCGGCCCCAGAGCAAGAAGATCCGCGGAACGGATCGGCTTGCCGCTGATGGCATCGGGAAGAGAGAACTCAGGAGCCCTGGAGCCTACGGGGAGAATACGGTCTTCAATGCCAGTCGCGAATAACTCAGCGATGGCGTTTTCATTGATTTCCAGACGTTCAGCCTGGACGAGCCGCCGCGTGTTCGCGGTGATCTCGTCCAGTTGAGTCTGCAGTACAGGGATACTCTGTTCGTCCACTCTTACATGGTAGACATGTCGTGGCATTCCATGGCGGCGGCTGCAGCCTTTTTAGACTTGCTACCCTTTGCTGCCTTGGCAACCATCGAGCGGTTGGGTGTGCTTTCCACAGGGGATTTCTTTGTTCCCGAGAGTGACTTCAGCAGCGTCGTCAGGCGCGCATATCCGTCTTCACGCGCCTTCTTATTGTTCGGATTGGTATCGGTGGGGTCAACGCCCGCACGCATGAATCCATGGCCTGCGCCGTCATAGGTGACTGGTTCGTAGGTCTTGCCTGCGGCTTTCATCGCTTCGATGGTCGAGGGAATGGTGGCATCGATGCGCGCGTCGTTGCCCGCGTAGAAGCCGTATACCGGCACGGTGATCTTCTTCATATCGTCCGCGGTGGGTGGGGGGCCGTAGAAGACATAGGCGGCGGAGATGTCGTGGTTATTAGTCGCAAAGCGGAAGGTCTGTCCTCCGCCCCAGCAGAAGCCGCCCACGGCGATCTTGCCGTTGCCGGCGGGAATCGTCTTTGCATATGCAACCGCGGCATTCAGGCCTTCGGTGACGGCATCGGGTGAGAGTGTGGAAACGGCCTTGGTGACCTCATCACGGGTGGCGAACGAATCGGTATTGCCGCCGTTCGGACCTTTGCCGGTAAGCAGGTCCGGAGCGACAACGATGTAGCCGCTGGCGGCAAGGTCATCAGCCATCGTCTTCATCCAGTCGCTCAACCCGAAGATCTCGTGAATTAGAACGACGACGGGGGCCTTGTCCTTGATCTCGGGATAGACGACGAAGGCCTGCACTGGTCCACCGGAGGTCTTCAGTGAGATGTACTCGCGGTGACGTGGAGACTTGTCGAGGCGGGCTTTGGCCCAGTCCTGGGCGTGAAGGGTTGCAGCAGAGACGGGCAACAGCAACGAGCAGGCAAGCAGGAGTCGGCGCATGCGCAGAAGTGTAGAGCATTTTTCCTGTTGCTGGGTATCCCGGAGAAGCGTACAGCGGCGTTTTCATTGCGGAAAACGCCCATAGATGCATAAGCCCTACACGGCACCTACAGGAAAATGCTGTAGAGCGCCCGCGAATCCATCGGCAATTGGGGAGATGTAATTTATTGCCGAATCAGTGGATATGCCGGAGCGTGGATGTCGGCGGCATGTGGTGCGGATGTGGTCTTTCCTGCAGCAGCATGCATGCCAAACCGATGTTGACGGTACCGAACCCAAGCAGATAGCCGTAAAGCATGCGCATCGAGGTATCCGTTGCCAGAGGTGCTTCCATAAGGGCGCTGATCAGGAAATAAAGCGATGCGGCGCCGGAGACGAGTGCCGAGGCATACACCAGGATCGTGCGATGGTGACGCCACACATGACG
Organism: Acidobacteriota bacterium; assembly: GCA_019510535.1. Lineage (GTDB taxonomy): Bacteria > Acidobacteriota > Terriglobia > Terriglobales > Acidobacteriaceae > Terriglobus. Next base: position 1,080 of record JAEKKE010000275.1, on the reverse strand, counting down.
AGCTGTGACGAGGTCTGACACGGCAGCCGCTCCGGCTTGTGCCGCTACCAGATAGAAGAACCAATGCAGACGGGCATGTTCAAAGGCAATGGTTGCCAGCAGCAGTGAGATCGTGATGCCAGCGGAACCCTGCAACCGGCTTGCGATCTGGCCGGGGCGCTTGGGGAGCGCAAAGCTTTCAAAGAACACCAAGGCACTGTCTGCCGCGCCATAGCCTGCCAGAAATAACACTGACAGCACCATGGCAAACGGCAACAGTAAGACAGAGGACGACATCTGCGGGATGAGCAGAATGGCACAGCCGAACAGAATCGCCAAAACCCCGCGGAACAACGTGATAATCCAATATGTTTCGTAGCGGTGCATGGCGGCCCCTCCTTTCGGGGGTGATGCTTAGCGAACAGTCAAGACAGGACAAGGAGCTTCCTGGATCAAGCGTGTGAGCGTGGTCCAAAGAGCTCGACTCGAGAGCGGACCCTTATTATGGCGGCCCGTAACGATAAGGTTGGCCTCGCACTGCTTGGCCTGCGCGACGATCTCCCGTGAGGGTTCGCCGTGCCGTACACGATATCCAGCCTGGCAGAACGCCGTTGCATCCGCCGGCACCAGTTGCTGGAGCCGATGTTCAATCGCCTCGCGTTCTTCGCTTGTGGGCCAGCCGGCCTGGGGAAGGACGTTCAACAGCGTCAGCTTTGCCTGAAACTCCTCGGCGAGCGAGGTCGCATACTGTGCGGCGTGCAATGCTGCGGGTTCAAGGTCAGTGGCGAGCAGAATGCAGGTTGGCGTCTCGGCGACCTTGGCCTCCGGACCGATGACCATGACCGGAATGGGGGACCGGCGCAGCATCGATTCCGCCACGGAACCAAGCAGGACCTTTTCAAATCCGCGTGCACCGTGAGAGCCGACCACCAGAAGATCGATCGCCTCTTCCTTTACCACCTTGGCCAGCTCTTCGTTCAGATAGCCTTCGCGAATGGCGATGCGGTGAGGCACGTCACACAATTGCAAATGTGCTGAGATCTGCGCTGCCATACGCTTTTCAGCATGAGCACAGCAGGCCGAAGAGGCTTCAATCGTAGT
>JAEKKE010000080.1 GCA_019510535.1 Acidobacteriota bacterium | reverse complement strand
AAGACCGCGAAGTCAGAGCAATTGTTCTGTTGAAATTTTAGAGACCGGATGTATCATTCCTCGCACGCTCCACCGCGCCGTGAACACGGCTTTCCATCCGCCTACACCCACGGCGGGGCCGATTCAGGAGGCGATTATGAAGAAAATGACTGTACTGCTCGCGGTTTGCACGATGCTTCTTGCTACATCACTCCAAGCACAGGCGCCTCAGGGCCCACCAAAGCCAGGGCCTGAGGTGAAGAAGCTCGACTATAACGTTGGCACGTGGAAAGTGGAGGGCGAAGCCAAACCATTCGGGTCAATGCCCGGAGGCAAGTTCACCTCCACGGAAAAGTGCGAATGGTACTCGGGCGGCTTCTTCGTCATGTGCCACTCCGAAGGCACAGGGCCGATGGGGCCAGAGAAGGGCGTCTCCTTTATGGGATATGACCCAAATGAGAAGGTTTACACCTACCATGAGTTCACCAGCACGGGCGAAGTTATCGATTCGAAAGGCACGGTGAACGGAGACACTTGGAACTGGACCGCCGAATCCAGGATGGGCGACGCCAAGATCAGTGTGCGCGTCACCATCAAGGAGGTATCCAATACCGAGTACACGTTCAAGCTCGAGATGTCGCAGAACGGTGGAGAGTTTGCGGTCGTTGAAGAAGCGACAGGTCATAAGATAACCGCCGCGGCCCCGGCTAAGATGTAGGTTCCGTATTTAGGCGGGACTTGTGGCGCACCGCGCGGCAACAAACATGGGTTCTTCGGAGCCCAAAGCCACATCTATGGCCTCTCCGGCGACACGGGGAAAACTCGTGCTAGGTGTCCATAAAACAAAAATGCCTGCCTCAACGAGGCAGGCATTTTCTCAACTCCAAATCCCTAATCCAACTTGCTCACACGGTTCAATCCATTGAACGCGGCCACCTTGTAGCACTCGGCCAGCGTGGGATAGTTGAAGACCGTGTCCACAAAGTACTCAATCGTTCCGCCCAGCGCCATCACCGCCTGGCCAATGTGCAGCAGCTCCGAAGCGCCTTCACCGATGATGTGCACACCCAGCAGCGAGTGGTTCTCGCGATGGAAGATCAGCTTCAAACGTCCCGTCGTATCGCCGCGAATCTGTCCGCGCGCAATCTCGCGGTAGTACGCCACACCAACCTCATACGGCACATCCTCTTCCGTAAGCTGCTCCTCGGTCTTACCGATGAAGCTGATCTCGGGAATGGTGTAGATGCCGTACGGGTAGTAGCTCGGGTTCGACAGAATCGTCTCGTCGCCAAACGCACGCGCCGCAGCCACACGGCCCTGCTCCATGCTGACCGAAGCCAGCGAGGGAAAACCGATGACGTCTCCGGCGGCAAAGATATTCGGGCACTTGGTGCGGAAGTCCTTATCGACCGGAATACGGCCGCGGTTATCCGCCTCAACACCGATCGCCGCAAGATTCAGCTCATCGACATTGCCCTGACGTCCGACGGCGTACAGCAACGTATCGCCCGTTACCTTCTTCTTCGACTCGAGGTTGGCGACCACCGTGCCGTCCTCCATCGATTCCACTGACTCCACCTCTTCGTTCAGGCGCATGGTCACGCGCGAGTCGCGGAGGTGATAGCTGAGCGATTCGACGATCTCCTGATCGGCAAACTCCAGCAGCCGTGGACGGCGCTCAATCAACGTGCAGCGCACGCCGAGAGCGGCGAACATGCAGGTGTACTCCACACCGATCACACCGCCGCCGACGATGATCATCGTCTTGGGCAGAGTCTTCAGATCGAGCACCAGGTCGGAGTTGATGACGGTCGTGCCGTTGATGGGCACCTTCGGCGAGGTCGCCGGCTTGGTTCCCGTCGCGATCAGCGTCGCCGCCGCCTCATACACCGTCGATCCGCGGGAGTTCGTCACACGGACATGCGTAGGATCTTCAAAGCCGGCGGAACCGGTCAGAACCTCGATGTTATTGCGGGAGAGCTGCGCCTGGGTGACATCAATCTCGGTCTTGATAACGTGCTGCACACGAAAAGCCAGGTCGGCCATCGTGATGCGCTCTTTCACCCGGTAGTTCATGCCGTAGATGGAGCGGTAGTTATAGCCGGAGAGATGCAGCACAGCCTCGCGCATGGTCTTCGACGGAATGGTGCCTGTATTGATACAAGCGCCACCCACCACCTCGCGGTTCTCCACCAAGGCCACCCTTTTGCCAAGTTTCGCGCCGTGGATGGCGGCACGCTGACCGGCCGGGCCGGAACCGATAACGATCAGATCGTAAACACTGCTCATGCGCTCTTAAGGATGATCCCCGGTTGCTCGTTTGGTTATACGTTGACGGGTCGCTTCTCTACGTTGTCAAACCCTAAGCTAACACAGGGGTTAGACTGTCACCTTGATGACACGGTGTGCGATCACCAATCGAAAGATAGTTTCATCAGAGGAACATGCCGCCCGGCAGGCCCTCCTCGATCTGGCGCGTCGCTGGACGCAGGCCGGCGTCGACTATTTGCAATTGAGAGAAAAGGACTTAGAGGCCGCCGAGATGGTTTCGCTGGCCCGCCGGATACTCGCCCAACTCTCCGGCAGCGGGACCAGGCTACTGATCAACGGCCGCCTGGACGTCGCCCTGGCCGCCGGAGCGCATGGCGTTCACCTGACCTCCGGGGAGGGAGAACTGACCCCGGCACACGTGCGATCCATCTTTCCCGAAGCCATCGTCAGCGTCTCCTGCCACACCCTCGACGACGTTCGCCGCTCCCTTGACGCCGACTTCCTCCTCTTCGGGCCGGTCTTTGAAAAGTCCGTCGCCGGCGAACACGTCGCCGAAGGTTCAGGCATTGAGCTGCTCCGCCAGGCATGCCTTACCGCCGGCCACGTTCCCGTCCTTGCCCTTGGCGGTATCACCGCCGTAAACACCAATGCCTGCCTCGAAGCCGGAGCCGCAGGAATTGCGGGCATCCGGCTCTTCCTCTGACATATTCTGATATTTCACACAGGAGAAACTTGCCGATGAAGCTTCACGGCCTGGCCGTAGCCGCCATCTTTGCCGCAGGCTGCGCCTTTGCGCAGACAACTGAGATTCACAACGATATTCCCGCCTCGTTCACGCCGCCCAAACAGCAGGCTGAGACCGTGATCAAGCCCGAGTGGGACTACATCAAGCGCGTCGAGATGGTACCGATGCGCGACGGCACTAAGCTGTACACCGTCATCGTGATCCCCAAGGGCGCGAAGAACGTGCCCATCATCCTGACGCGCACGCCGTACAACGCTGCCTCTCGTGCCGCCGCAGCCCGCACTCCCATCGCCACCGGCAACGCCGCCTCGCCCGAGCGTGGCGCCGGGAAGCAGGATTCAGCCCACATGATCGATGAACTTGGTCTCGCCGACGAAGTCTTCGTCAACGCCGGCTGGATCCGCGTCTACCAGGATGTTCGCGGCAAGTACGGCTCTGAAGGTCCATACCTGATGACGCCACCGCAAGTCGGCCCCTACAACGCCACCGGTGCCGACGACACTATGGATGCCTATGACACCATCGACTGGCTGGTGAAGCACGTCCCCGAGTCCAACGGCCGTGTCGGCATGCTCGGCTCCTCCTACGAGGGCTACACCGTCCAGATGGCCCTGCTGAATCCGCATCCGGCCCTCAAGGTCGCTCTTCCCGAAAGCCCGATGACCGACGGCTGGATGGGTGATGACTGGTTCCACTACGGCGCCTTCCGCGAAACCATGCTGGATTACATCATCGGGCAGACCAATCAACGCGGTGGCGCCTACCGTGCTCCGAAACACATCTCTGAGGACCAGTACACGACCTTCCTGCACTATGGCGCCTCCGGCGACTACGCCCGCGCCAATGGCATGGACCAGTTGCCGTACTGGAAAACAGTCGAGTCCCATCCCGCTTACGACGGGTTCTGGCAGGCCCAGGCTCTGGACAAGATCTCCATCGAGAAGCCGTTGACTGTTCCCACCATGTGGCTGCAGGGCTTGTGGGATCAGGAAGACATGTGGGGCGCCATCCACAGCTATCGCGCTACGGAACCGAAAGACAAGAACAACAGCATGAACTACCTGGTGATGGGCCCATGGTTCCACTCACAGGTGAATCGCGAAGGACGCGCGCTCGGACCATTCGTCTGGGACGGAGACACCACCCAATACTTCCGCCGCGAGATCATGATGCCCTTCTTCTCGCAGTACCTCGTGGACGATGCCCCCAAAGCGAATACACCGCCGGTGCTGATCTATAACACCAGCGCCAACCACTGGGACCGATTCGACAAGTGGCCATTAAGCTGCGACAACGGATGCGAGCATAGCGCCAAACCGATCTATCTCACCGCCAACGGCACGCTGAGCTGGGATGCACCCAAAGGCAGCGAACAGTACACCGCCTATACCTCTGATCCGGCAAAGCCCGTGCCCTACTTGCCCCGTCCTGTCTCGGAAGACCACTGGCGTACCTGGCTGGTCACAGATCAGCGCTTCGTCGATGGCCGCCCCGATGTCCTGACCTTCGTCACCGAGCCGCTCAAGGAGCCGCTGCGCCTGAGCGGGACACCGGTGGTAAATCTGATGGCCTCTACCTCCGGAACTGATTCTGACTTCGCGGTGAAGCTGATCGACGTGTATCCAGAAAATGTCAGTGACGAGTTGAAGGGATACGAGCTGCCCCTCTCGCTCGACATCTTCCGCGCCCGCTACCGCAAGAGCTTCGAGAAGCCGGAAGCCTTCAAGCCAAACGAGCCCGAGTTGGTAAAGTTCGACCTGCCGCAGGTCAATCACACCTTCGAGCGCGGACACCGCATCATGGTGCAGGTCCAGTCGACGCTGTTCCCGCTCTACGACCGCAACCCCCAGACCTTCGTCCCCAACATCTTCGACGCAAAACCCGAAGACTATAAGAAAGCCGAGCAACGCATCTGGCACCAGCCAGGCAAGGCGAGCTTTATTCAATTGCCAGTAGTGAAGTAAAGCAGGTTGCCAGTTAACAGTTGCCAGTTGAACGACACACGGGTCGGGTGCACGCCTGACCCTTTGTGCTTGTAATCGCGAAGATAATGAACCGAGCTTCCATCATCCACGTTGTCAAGAGCACGAAGAAGGCCGGTCAAATGACCGGCCTTCCTTATTCAATAATTCAATCCTTCAATGATTCAATCCCCGGGCGCTGGATGCGGCACATGCGCCGGAGCCGCGGCTTTCTTCGGGAAGAACTTTGCAAGACGCTTCTGCAGCTTGTCGAAGAAGAGATACACCGCCGGAGTCGTAAACAGTGTCAGGCACTGTGAGACCAGCAGGCCGCCCACGATGGTAACGCCCAGCGGCTTGCGTAGCTCAGAACCCGTACCCGTTCCCAGGGCCAGCGGCAGGCCTCCAAGCAATGCAGCGAAGGTCGTCATCATGATGGGACGGAAGCGCAGCAGGCACGCCTCATAGATCGCGCCTTCCGAGTCCTTGCCGTGCTCGCGTTCCGCCGCAATCGCAAAGTCGATCATCATGATGGCGTTCTTCTTCACGATGCCGATCAGCAACACCATGCCGATCATGGCGATCACCGAGAGTTCCAGGTTTGTGATCAGCAGCGCCAGCAGCGCACCCACACCTGCCGAGGGCAGCGTGGAGAGAATCGTCAGCGGATGGATGAAGCTCTCATAAAGCATGCCCAGCACGATATACACCGTAATCATGGCAAGCAGGATAAGGATCGGCTCCGAAGAGAGCGACGACTGGAAGGCCTGCGCTGAGCCCTGGAAGCCGCCTACCACCGTCGATGGCAGGCCAATCCGATTCTTCGCCTGCTCAATGGCATTCGTGGCATCGGAGAGCGACACGCCCGGCGCCAGATTGAAGGAGATGGTCGACGCAGGACGCTGCGACTGGTGATTCACCTGCAGCGGAACACGGTTCATCTCAAAATGAGAGAAGGCTGAGAGCGGGACCTGGGTTCCGTTCGTGCTCTTCACGAAGATGTGGCGCAGGGAATCGACATCCGTCTGGAACTCCGGTGCGACCTCCATCACCACGTGATACTGGTTCAGCGTGCGATACGTCGTGGAGACCTGGCGCTGACCGAAGGCATCGGACAGGGTCGAGTCGATCATCAACGGCGTAATCCCCAAACGCGATGCCGTATCGCGGTCGATCACCAGTTGGTACCGCAAACCGTTGTCCTGCTGATCGGTATTGATGTCACGAAGCTCCGGGATACGCGACATCTCCAACTGCAGCTTGGGACCCCACTCTTTCAGTTCGGCTACCGTATCAGCCGTAACCGTGTACTGGAACTGCGCGGCCGACTGCCGCCCACCGATGTTCAACTCCTGCTGCGCCTGCAGAAAGAGCTGCGCTCCGGGTGTGCCTTGCAGACGCGGACGCAGGCGATTGATGACTGCATCTGCGGTGTCACCGTTCTTGACGCGCTGATCATAGGGCTTCAATGCCATGAAAAGATTGGCCGTGTTCGTGGCGCCGCCACCAGGACCGCCGCCACCGACGAACGACATGACATGCTCTACCGCGGGATCGCGCTGCACAATCGCCGAGAGCGAGATCATCTTCTGCTTCATCGAGTCGAACGAGGTATCCTGCTGGCCGCGGATCTGGCCACCGATACGGCCTGTGTCCTGCTGCGGGAAGAAGCCCTTCGGTACCAGCATGAACAGGTAGATGTTCAGGATGAAAGTGCCGACCGTAATCAGGAACGTAAGGATCCAGTGCCGGATTACCCAGCGCAGACCGCGGTCATACTCCTTCAGCATCCAGTTGAAGAACTTCTCGCCCCACAGATAGAAGCGGCCATGTTTTTGCTGGTCGTGCGCCTTCAGGAACTTTGCTGAGAGCATCGGCGTCGTCGTCAGCGAGACCACCAGGGACACCATGATGGCCACCGAGAGCGTTACCGCAAACTCGCGGAACAACCGTCCAACGATACCGCCCATCAGCAGAATGGGGATAAATACAGCGATCAGCGAGATGCTCATGGAGAGCACCGTAAAGCCGATCTCTTCTGATCCCAGCATCGCAGCTTCGAATGGCTGCATACCTTCTTCCAGGTGACGCGAGATGTTCTCGATCACCACGATGGCATCGTCCACCACGAACCCGGTCGAGATCGTAAGCGCCATCAATGAGAGGTTGTCGAGCGAATAGCCCAGCAGATACATCACGCCGAAGGTGCCCATCAGCGAGAGCGGCACCGATACTGAGGGAATCAGTGTCGATCGCACCTCACGCAGGAAGAAGAAGACGACCAGCACAACCAGACCGATTGTCAGCATCAGCGTACGAGTAATATCGTTGACCGACGCGCGGATCGTCGTGGTGCGGTCCAGCGCCACATCCAGTGTGACCGCCGGTGGAATGGTCGCCCGTAGCGTGGGCAGTAGCGCCAGAACACGGTCCACCGTCTCAATGACGTTTGCTCCCGGCGACTTGAAGACCTGCATCAGAATAGCGGGCTTGCCATCGATAAATCCGCCGGTCTGGATGTTCTCAATCCCGTCGTAGACCGTCGCGACATCCTGAATACGCACGATGCCATGCGCGTTCGCAGCGGCACTGGTGGACTGGTTCGATGCTGCCATCGGCGTGCGGTTGGCGTTGTTCGCCGGGCCGTTTGCCGTGTTGGTGGTTGTACTCGTCGTCGAACTGACGGCGGCCACGGACGATGGTAGACCGGTCGATGCAGCCGCGCTCGATACATTGCCGCGATCGGTTGCAATGATCAGCGGGGCATACGCAGCGGCTCCGAAGAGTTGGTCTGACGTCGAGACCGACCAACGGTTCTTGTCATCCTGCAGATAGCCGGTTGGCTGCAGCACATTGATCTGGCCGATCGCCGTACGCAACGCTTCCAGACCGATACCGTAGGCCGCAAGCTGACGGGGATTGGCCTCAACGCGGACAGCGGGCTTCGCTGAGCCGCCCGCAAAGACCTGGCCGACGCCCTCCACCTGGGCGATCTTCTGCGAAAGAATCGAGTCGGCGACGTCATAGAGCTGCGCCGGCGTCATCGATTCCGACGTCAGCGCCAGCATCACAATAGGCGCGTCTGCCGGATTGATCTTGCGATAGCTGGGATTCTGCGGAAGATTTGCCGGAAGCTGGGCGCGGGCTGCATTGATGGCTGCCTGTACATCGCGTGCAGCTCCGTTGATGTCGCGAGAAAGATCAAACTGCAGAATGATGCTCGACGTTCCTGTACCGGAGACAGAGGTCATCTGCGTAATACCGGCGATGCGCGAGAACTGACGCTCCAGTGGAGTCGTAATCGCCGAAGCAGTCGTCTCCGGGTCAGACCCGGGAATGCTGGCATTGACCGAGATCGTCGGAAACTCGACCTGAGGCAGAGCAGCCACAGGCAGAAACGTATACGCCACTGCTCCCGCCATAAGAACAGCGATCGAAAGCAGGAAGGTGGCTACCGGCCGTTTGATAAAGGGTGCTGAGATATGCATAGGAGAAGTACCTCAGTCCGCCGAAACCGCATGCTCGTGGTCGTGCAGCCTGCGATCGGCGTCCTCCGTCTTGAAGTACTTGCGTCCGATACGGTCAAAGAACAGATAGACCACCGGCGTGGTGTAAAGCGTGAGCACCTGCGAGACGATCAGACCGCCGATGATCGTGATTCCCAGCGGCCGCCGCAATTCGGAGCCCGTACCCGTACCCATGGCCAGCGGAACGCCGCCGAGCAGCGCCGCCATCGTCGTCATCATGATGGGACGGAAGCGCAACAGGCATGCCTGATAGATCGACTCCTCCGGAGTTTTGCCGTGCTCACGCTCTGCCTCCAGAGCGAAGTCGATCATCATGATGGCGTTCTTCTTCACAATGCCGATCAGCAGGATGATGCCGATCAAGGCAATCACGTTCAGAGAATCACGAACAATGATCAATGCCAGAATGGCGCCCACACCCGCCGAAGGCAGCGTCGAGAGAATCGTGATCGGGTGGATATAGCTCTCGTACAGCACGCCCAGAACGATATAGACCACGATCAGGGCGGCCAGAATCAGGATCGGCTCATTCGCGAGCGAAGCCTGGAAGCTGCGCGCCGTTCCCTGAAACTCGGTGTTCACGCTAAGAGGGATGTTCATCTCCTTCAGCGACTTCGAGATCGCATCCACGGCATCACCGATGCTCTTGTCAGGCCGGATATTGAAGGAGATTGTCGCCGATGGGAACTGGCTCTGGTGATTGATGGAGAGCGCTGTCTTCGTCTGCTCGAAATGCGTGAAGGTCGACAACGGCACCTGCGTTCCATTCGAGCTCTTCACATAAATATGGTCGAGCGAGTCCGGAGTCCGCTGGAACCTGGGTCCCGCCTCCAGCACCACGTGGTACTGATTGATCTGCGTATAGATGGTTGAGACCTGCCGCTGGCCAAAGGCATCGTCCAGCGTGTCATCGATATTCTGCGGCGTAATGCCAAGACGCGATGCCGTGTCGCGATCGATCACCAGGTGCGCGCCAAGTCCGTTGGGATGCTGATCGCTGGTAACTGCCGTGACTTCAGGCAGGGTGCGCATCTTGTCCATGATCTGATTCACCCAGCTCTGAAGCTCGATCGGGTCCGCGTCTTCGACCGACAACTGATACTGCAGCGCGCTGATGCGATCCTCCACCGTGAGGTCCTGCGAAGGCTGCAGGTAGGTCTTGATGCCTTCGACCTTGTCCAGCTCCGGCTCCAGGTCCTGGATGATCTCGCTGGCGCTCCTGCTGCGCTCTTCGCGATCTTTCAGCGTGATTTGGATACGGCCGGAATTAATGGTCATATTGGTGCCATCGATTCCGATAAAAGAGGAGACGTTCTCCACGTTCGGGTTCTTCAGCACCACCGACGCCAGCGCCTTCTGCTTCGCGGCCATGGCGGTAAAGCTGGTGTCTTCCTGACCCTGCGTAATACCCAGAATCACACCGGTGTCCTGCACCGGGAAGAAGCCCTTTGGAATGTACATATACAGCAGGACGGTGGTGACAAAGGTGCCAACCGTCACCACCAGCGTCAGGGTCTGGTGACGAAGCACCCAACGCACGCCCACGGCATACTTGTCGATAACGTAGTTGAAGAACTCTTCACTCTTGCGATAGAACCAGCCCTTCTCCGACTCCGGAAGGTGCTTCAGCAGTTTCGCTGCCATCATCGGCGTCAGCGTCAGAGAGATGACCGCCGAAACCAGGATCGTGACCGCCAGCGTGACCGCGAACTCACGGAACAGCCGGCCGACAATGTCGCCCATAAAGAGCAGCGGGATCAGGACGGCGATCAGCGAGATGGTCAACGACACGATGGTGAAGCCGATCTGTTCTGAGCCCTTTAACGCCGCATCCAGCGGCGAGTCGCCCATCTCCAGATAGCGATCGATGTTCTCCACCATCACGATGGCGTCGTCAACGACGAAGCCCGTAGAGATGGTCAGGGCCATCAGCGAAAGATTGTTGAGCGAGTAGCCCAACAGGTACATCACGCCGAAGGTGCCCACAATCGACAGCGGCACCGCCACCGACGGAATGATGGTGGCGCGCCACGACCGCAGGAAGAGGAAGATGACCAGGACGACCAGCCCAATGGTCAGCATCAGCTCGAACTGCACGTCCTTGACCGAAGCACGGATGGTATTCGTCCGGTCTGTAAGCACGTCGATGCGAATCGTGTTCGGCAGTGTCTCGCGCAGACGCGGCAGCAACGCCTTTACCGAGTCCACGACCGAGATGATGTTTGCACCCGGCTGCCGCTGGATGTTGACGATGACCGCCGGGTCTTCATTCCACCACGCCGCCTGGTACAGGTTCTCTGCCGAGTCCACTGCATTTGCGACATCCGACAGACGGACCGGGGACCCGTTGCGATACGCAACGATTACGTTGCTGTAGTCCTTCGCCGCGGTGAGCTGGTCGTTGGCGCCGATAGTAAAGGCCTGGCGCGCTCCTGAGATGCCGCCCTTAGGCTGGTCCACATTCGCCGAGGCCAGCGCCGTGCGGATATCTTCCAGTGACAGACCATAACTGGCCAGCGCCGTCGGATTGGCCTGGATACGAACCGCCGGCTTCTGACCGCCGGCGATGCTGACAAGACCTACGCCCGAAAGCTGCGAGATCTTCTGCGCCATGATCGTGTCTGCCAGATCTTCCACCTTCGACAGCGGAAGCGAGCTGGAGCTGAGCGCGAGAGTCAGAATCGGCGCATCCGCCGGATTGACCTTGGAGTAGATCGGAGGATTGGGAAGGTCCTTCGGCAGGAAGGAACCTGATGCATTAATGGCCGCCTGAACATCCTGCTGAGCGATATCGATTGACTCATTCAGATTGAACTGCAGCGTGATGACCGATCCGCCTCCCGAGGAGATAGAGGTCATCTGCGTCAGCCCGGGGATCTGGCCGAACTGGCGCTCCAGAGGCCCGGTGACGGACTGCGTCATCACCTCCGGACTCGCTCCCGGATAGAAGGTCAGCGTCTGGATGGTGGGGTAATCCACCTGGGGCAGCGCCGACACCGGCAACTGCAGATAGGCAACCGCTCCGGCAAGAAGAATGGCCACCATCAACAGCGAGGTGGCCACTGGCCGGAGGATAAACGGCCTTGACGGACTCATGGTTGTTGCCCTCCCTGAGGACGCTGGCCGCGAGGACGGCTGCTGTCACCACGGCCCTGCCCGGAGTTATTGCCTCCCGGTGCGGTAGAACCGGGAGCTCCGGCGCCGGTGGCTCCGCCCTGGCCGCGACGTCCGCCGCTACCCTGGCCGTCGCCCATGATGGCGCTGCCTGTCATCGGATTCGCCGGACGTACCGTGACCCGCGCGTTATTGCGCAAACGCTCAGCACCATCCGTCACAACCAGCTCGTCCGGCTGAAGGCCACTGGAGACGATATCCAGCGTTCCCTCGGTTGCCTCAATCTTGATCGGGCGCGTCTCGACATAGTGCGGCTCCTGCTGCGCTCCCTGACCTTGTCCGCCTTGACCCTGTGCGCCCTGCCCCTGTCCGCTACCTTGGCCCTGGCTACGACGGCCACCGCCGGCTCCCTGGCGCTGGCCTCCAGTCTGGCCGGCGCCGCCTGGCCCGGCCGGTGTGTCAGCACTCGCCGGCGGATCGCCCTTCTTGACGGCATACACAAAGGTGCCCTGCGTTCCGCTCTGTACCGCCGCCGTCGGAATGACGATCGCATTCGGGCGGTTCTCAAGCACCAGGCGGATATTCACGAACTGGTTCGGGAACAGGGCGTTGTCATTGTTATCGAAGACAGCCTTAAGCTTGGCCGTTCCGGTGGTGGTGTCGATCTGGTTGTCTGTGGTCAGCAGCGCGCCCTTGGATAGCAGGGTCGTGTTGGAACGGTCGTAGGCCTCGACCTGCAGCTTCTGGCCGGAGCGTGTGCGCTTGAGCACCTCAGGCAACTGATCTTCGGGCAGTGTGAAGATCACGCTGATCGGGTGCATCTGGGTAATGACAATCAGTCCGGTAGTGGATGCAGCCGAGACGATATTGCCCGGATCCACCTGGCGCAGTCCCACAACGCCATTGATCGGCGAGTTGATCCGGGTGTAGCTCAGGTTGACCTTCGCAGTCTGAATCTGGGCCTGATCAGCCTTGACGGCTCCATCGGCCTGTCCGGCGGCAGCCTCCTGCGCCTGGGCCTGCTCACGGCTGACAACACCGGCGGCAAACAACTGGTCATACCGCGTCGCCTGCTGGCGAGCATTTGTCGCCGTCGCCTGGTCACGCGCCAGGTTACCCTCGGCCACAGCCAGCGCAGCCTCATACGGAGCGGGGTCGATCAGCATCAGCGGCTGGCCCTGCTTGACCTGCTGGCCTTCCGTTACATTCACCCGAAGCAACTGCCCGTCGACACGCGAACGGATAGTCACGGTGTTATAGGCCGTAACCGTTCCGAGAGCTGTGTAATAGATCGGCATGGTGCGCTGCTGTACCCGAGCAGCCGCCACCGCAACAGGTCCACCGAAGCCTCCACGAGCGCCACCCGGTCCACCGGGGCCTGCACCCTGCGCCGTCGCATTCTTGCGGTTATCCACGATCTTCCAGACACAGAAACCTACGAAGGCGGCAATCACCAGGACGATGATGATCTTGCGGAGGACGCTGCCCTTTTTGGGCCCCTCGTGCGCAGGCGGTGCATCATGCTGTCCGGGCGCGGGCCGCGCCGGCGTCGATTCGTGCTCGGGCTTCTGTAGAGTCGTCATGACCTTTGAAATCTATTCCGGATGATGTAGATATCTTTGAAACGTTAGGGTGGTAATCTCCCCGGACAGGGCTACGAAATTTGTCCTGGGGGCTAGTGCAAGCGTACTTCAAAATACGGACGACCCCCGCAGAAGGTTTCTCAAAACTGACCCGAATTTATAATCGAGCCATAGCCTAAGGCGGTGATCTTGCCAGTAGAACTTCAAACGATAGACGCTCCAACCCAGAGAGTGGACGTACCACTTTGTGTCGATTTGGATGGAACTCTCGTAAAAAGCGATACGCTGCACGACGCTCTGATGGTCATGCTGCGGCATTCGCCGGGCAGCATTCTGAAGGCATTCGGCTGGCTGCGCCAGGGCAAAGCCGCCTTCAAGCGAAATGTCTCCTCAGTCGTGATGCTCGATGCCGCGCACCTGCCGTACAACCACGTGCTGCTGCAGTACCTGCGTGAAGAAAAAGCCCGCGGACGGAAGATTTATCTGGCCACCGCCGCCGAGAAGGCTCTCGCCGACCGTGTGGCCGGCCACTTGGGAATCTTTGATGGCGTTTTGGCCAGCGACGGCAGGATCAATCTGGCCGGAAAAAATAAACTCGCAGCTTTTCAGGAAATGTTCCCTGAAGGCTTCTGTTACATCGGGAACGCACTGCCCGACGCCAGACTCCTGGCCGCGTGCGAGGCGCCGATGGTCGCCAACCCGCACGGACGCCTGAAAGTGGCCATGAAGCGCTCCGGCACCGTCCCGGTGCGGGTCTTCGAAGACAAGAAACCGGCGCTGAAGGCCTTCCTCAAGGCCATCCGTATCCACCAGTGGGCCAAGAACGTCCTGATCTACCTGCCCCTGCTGCTGGCGCACCAGATCCGCTGGAATACCGTTGTCGGCGCCACCGTCGCCTTCCTGAGCTTCAGCTTCTGCGCGTCGGCAACCTACATCATCAACGATCTATTGGACTTAGAAGTCGATCGGAGGCATCCGCGCAAGCGCCTGCGTCCCTTCGCCGCAGCCGATTTGAGCGTAGGGGCCGGTTTCGCCATCATTGCCTGTTTCCTGGCAGTCTCGGTCCTTCTGGCAGTTGCGCTTCCTTATCTTTTCCATGCGGTTCCGAACTACACCTGGTTACAGCAGCCCCATAAGTTCCTTCTGTGGCTGGCCATCTACGCCGCCATGACACTCAGCTACAGCTTCCGGCTGAAGCGGATGATGCTGGTGGATGTCATCGTCCTTTCCATGCTTTACACCGTACGCATCGTCGTTGGCTCGGTGTCGACGGGGATTACGGTCACCACCTGGCTGGGCGCCTTCAGCATCTTCTTCTTCCTCTCACTGGCCTTCGCCAAGCGGTTTGCCGAGCTGGAAAACCTGCGCGCCCGTGAAAAGGACAATGCCGCCGGACGCGGTTACCGGGTCAGCGATCTGGAGCAATTGCGTACCTTCGGCGCCGCCAGCGGCTACGCGGCCGTCGTCGTTCTGGCGCTCTATCTCAACTCACTGACCGCGCAGAACCTGTATCCGCACATCACCCGCCTGTGGCTGCTGATCCCGATCATCATCCTGTGGGTCAGCAGGCTTTGGATGGTGGCCTCACGCGGCGATCTGGACGAAGATCCCGTGGTTTACGCCCTGGAAGACAGGCGCAGCCTGATCCTTGGTGGCATGATGCTGATCGTTGTCCTCTCGGCAATCAGCCCGCTTTAAGGAGCGGGCTGAATGAACAGAATCTCCGCTCACCCGGGCTGACTAGGGAGCGAAGGAACCTGAATCATTCAATTCTTCCATTGGCCCCAACGGAGCCATTTATCCTGATACACGGCGTATGAGTGATTTAATTCCGCAACTGAACGACTACAGCGAAGCTGCGCTGGATCAGGCCTTCACCGGCTTGCTGGACGAGGTGCGCCGCGGAGCGGCCACCCTTGCCTCTCCCGAAGCCGTGGAGAACTTCCGCCTTGAGTGGCTGGGCCGTAAACAGGGCCGGCTGAAGCTGGTCAGCGATGCCTGGCTGAAGACCGCTCCTGTCGAAGCCAAGAAGGCTCTGGGAATGCGCTTCAACCAGTTGAAGCAGGAGATCGAGGCCGCTCTTGAAGGCGGCGCGGCGGCCGGCAGCGATAAGAAAGCGGCTTCCCTCGATATCTCTTTGCCCGGCATCTCCCCTCGCGTCGGTGTGGAACATCCTCTGGTCAAGACCATGCAGCAGGTCGTCGGCGTCTTCAAGGCAATGGGCTACTCTGTCGGAACCGGCCCAGAGGTTGAGACCGACTTCTACAACTTCGAAAGCCTGAACTTCCCTCCGAACCATCCAGCTCGCGATACCCAGGACACCCTGGTGATCGCCGATCAGGAAGGCAAGCCGCTGCGCGAGCGCCTGCTCATGCGTACCCACACCTCCCCGGTTCAAATCCGCACCATGGAGAAGCAGCAGCCTCCCCTCCGCATCGTGATCCCCGGCAAGGTGCACCGGAACGACGCCGCCGACGCCACTCACTCGCCCGTCTTCCATCAGGTCGAGGGGCTTTGTGTCGATACCAACATTACCTTCAGCGACCTGAAGGGAACGCTGGACCACGCCATGAAGGCGCTCTTCGGCTCGGATGTGAAGACACGTTTCTTCCCCTCGTTCTTCCCGTTCACGGAGCCCAGCGCCGACGTGCAGATCAGTTGCCCGTTCTGCGGCCAGAAGGGCTGCCGCAAGTGCAAGTACTCCGGCTGGATCGAGCTGCTGGGCTGCGGCATGGTCGACCCCGCCGTCTTCGGCTTCGTCAACTACGACGCAAAGAAACTCTCCGGCTTCGCCTTCGGCATGGGCGTAGAACGCATCGCCATGATGCTCTACGGCGTAGGCGACATCGGCCAGTTCTACTCCGGCGACATGCGCTTTTTGGAGCAGTTCGCGTAGAACAAATCAAATGATTGAATGAAGGAATGATTGAATAAATCAGAAGGCCCCGGAAATCCGGGGCCTTTCACTTGCCCGAAATGCAGTTAGAACAATCGAGAACCTTATTCAATCATTCAATTCTTCAATCATTCATTTGCTTAAGCTTTGCTTCCGCGCCGCCTCAAACTCATCGCCCGGATTCCACGCAATCGGCGGCTGCGTCAACGACACATACCCCAGCTCAATCCCCAGCCGGCACAAGTTCGCCAACCCGCTGAAGTCCCACTCAGGACGAAAATTGTCACTCACGTTGTGATAGTCGTTCTGATTGAAAAGCTCGGCCTGCTTTCGTCCCCAATCTTTGTCATGCCCCTTGTACGTTCCACCCTGGCCGAGCGAAAAGGCCGGTACTCCCGCATGCGCGAAAGAGAAGTGATCGGAGCGGTAGTAGCCGCCGCTTACATCAGGCCGCGGTGCCGGGATCGTATATCCGAACTTCTTTCCAGCCGCCTCCATCGTGGGATAAAAGCTGGTGCGCTGCACACCGCCCGCATGAAGCTCTGAGCCCATCCCCAGCGGCAGAATCTCGTCAAAGTTCAGATTCAGGTTGATCTGCCCAAGTGGGACAGGAGGATGCTGGGCCAGATACAGCGATCCCAGAAGCCCCTGCTCCTCCGCCGTAACCGCCGCGAAGACCATGGAGTGCGGTGGCAGCACCTTCGAAGACGTAACCGCACGCGCGATCTCCAGCAGCATGGCCGTCCCCGTGCCGTTATCCGCAGCGCCATTGAAGATCGCGTCCTCACCGGGTTTTGCGTCAGCCTTTACGCCCAGATGGTCGTAATGCGCCGAGTAGACCACCGCCTGGTCCTGAGCCGTGCGCAGCACCCCCGGATAGATGCCGATCACATTTGGCGATTGGAAGTGACGGACAGAGCTCACAACCGTCGCCTTCAGCGAGACCGGAAGCTCTCGCGCCTGGAAACCGGACTTCGCCGCAGCGGAGAACTCGGCGTCCAGCGTTGTGCCCGCTGACTCGAAAAGCTTCTTCGCAATATCGAGCTGGATCCACGACGCCGCCGAAAGTTTGGGGTCTTTGTCTTGAGTCAGGAAGGTCTTCTCAGAGGTGTTGGAGTTGCGAACAACATCCCATCCGTAGCTCGCCAGATCAGTTCGGTGAATGATCAACGCTCCAACAGCGCCCATCTCCGCGGCATGCTCAAACTTGTAGGTCCAGCGGCCGTAGTAGGTCATGCCCTTGCCGCCGAAGAACTTCGGGTCATCGGACGGAGGATCGTTGACGATGCAGAGAATGACTTTCCCCTTTACATCCACGCCCTTATAGTCGTCCCACTTGTACTCAGGCGCGGTGACGCCATACCCCACCCAGACGATCGGTGCATCGATCGCTGCCTCCGGTTCGAGCTTCGAATTGAAGACGACGAAGTCCTCGGCAAAACGCAGCGGCATGGGAGCACCAGATTTTGGGACAAGAGTAAAGCTCGTCTTCGCCGGGTCGGACTTAACACTGGTGAAGTCCACCTGCTGGAAATAGGTGCCGTTGTCGCCGCCTGGACGAAGACCGTAGCTGGCGAACTGTGTCGCAATAAACTTCGCGGCCAGTTCACCGCCGCGCTGGCCGGGATAGCGGCCCTCTAACAGGTCATCGGCAAGGAACTGATCGAAGGCGCGGATCGAGTCAGCCGATACGGCGCTCTCCGCCGCTTCGACCGCGGGAGGTAGCGGCTTGGTGGTTGCGGTTTGGGCAGCCAGCGTTCCGGCAAGAAGGGAGAGGGCGAGCGCTTGCTTCATGGGGCAGAGGTTTCTCCGTGAGAATTCGAGTTTATACAAATGCACCAGAGGCTGGCACCAGCGGGCGATGCCATCTTCGCTACAGCGAAGCAGGGATTGGCTGAGGAGCGCATGAAACCAGGATCTAGTTCGCTGCGGCAATCGCCGTGACGATCTTATCCATGGCATCCCGATCAGCATTGGTGCGCGGATAGTGCGTGCTGACCATCACGGAGAAGATCAACGTCTTCCCGCCGGCTGTATCGACATATCCCGATAGAGCACGGGCCTCGGACAAGGTCCCCGTCTTGGCATAGAGATGATCCTTCATCGGCGCATTCGGAAAACGTGCAGCCAACGTACCGTCTTCTCCACCAATCGGCAGTGTCTTCTTCCACTCAGCAAACCACGACTGCGTGGCCGCGTAGCTCAGCAATTTGCCGAGCGCCCGTGGCGTAATGAGATCGTGGCCGGAGAGTCCGCTGCCATCGAAGAGGACGAAGTCATCCGGATCGACGCCGGCGCGCGTCGTCACGAAGCTCCGGATGACACGCGCACCCTCGACCGTTGAGCCTTCATTGCCATAGGCCACGCCGAGATGATGCAGGAAGAGCTCGGCATGCAGATTCTGAGAGATCTTGTTGGTCCACAACAAAGCATCGATCAACGGCACCGAGGCGTGGATCGCCAGAATCTTACCGGCCGGCTCTGCATCGGGCTTTGGGGCGCCGAGCGTCAGCGGCTCATGCGAGGCAGCGAGGAAGTTCTTCGGTGCAGGTGAGACCGGCAAGCGGTGACGCGCGACTGCTTTACCCGTCACCTCGATACCGCGAGCTTCAAGAAGCTGCTTCAGAGCAAGCGCAGCAAACTCCGCCGGATCGTGAATCGCCAGCGACTCGATATAGGGTTTTGCGTCAGAGGGAATTGTTCCACTCAGCCGCACCGTCTTTGACCCGAGATCACGCTCGGAGGCGATTCGTGTCGCTGACCCGGGAGCGCCGGTGGTGATGTGCAGCTCCAGCGCGTAGTACGGCACCGCAGGAAGAAAGCTTGCCGTCGCCGGCTTGCCAGGATCGGTTGCGGGCGTGATGGTGACATCGATGCGGTTGTCGTTGATGGTCAAAGCGCTGACCGGCGATCCGTCGTCGCCTACAGTGTCATCGATCGCCCAGTCCTCCGGATAGGGGTCCCAGGGAAAGAGCGTGTCATCGCCGACGATATCGCCATTGATCACCTTCAACCCGCTCGCTGCGACCTGGTCAGCCATCTGCGCCAGGTACTGCAAGGGGTCGGCGGCCGGCGGAGCGGGCTTGGGGCGCTGGGAAGGAGAGAGGTACGGAAAGCTGCGGCCGGAAAGATTCGGATCGCCGCCACCTACCAGCACCAGGTTCCCCGCCAACGCCGCGGGGGTCGCATAGATTCCTTCCGCCGTAATACGCGTCGTGAAGGTCTTCTGCGGCCCGAGTAATGCCATCGCCGTAGCAGTTGTAAAGACCTTGTTATTCGAGGCAGGGTACGCGTCGTGAAGGTCTTCTGCGGCCCGAGTAATGCCATCGCCGTAGCAGTTGTAAAGACCTTGTTATTCGAGGCAGGGACAAAGTACTGCCCATCATTCAGTCCATAGACCGGCTTGCCATCGAGAGTGGAGACATAAACACCCCAGTGCGCGCGACTGACTGCCGGATCGGCAAGGATGGCGGCAACCTGCTGCGCCAGCGTTGGTTTGCGCGATGTTTTTTTGTCAGCAGCAAACCCGGGCAGACTGACAGCAGCCAGTGTCACGACAGCACAAAGCTGCCGCAAGGTCTTCGTTCCACTCAATCGCATGGGCGGAGTGTAGCATCGGCATCGATGGGCTTTGCACGAAGAGATCGTTTTCTCTGGCAACTGCGCTCACGCCAACTGTCACTCGGAGAGCGCACGCTGGTGATGGGGATCGTGAACGCCACA
>JAEKKE010000633.1 GCA_019510535.1 Acidobacteriota bacterium | reverse complement strand
GGCCGTTCGTTATGAAGATGTATTGTGCGCTCTGGATGTGCAGCCATGAAGACAGCAGCGCTGATTCTGGCGGCAGGGGCGTCGACACGGCTGGGTCAGCCGAAACAACTGGTGCGCCTCGGCGAGGAGACGCTGCTCGGACGGGCGATCCGCATCGCCAATGAGGCCGGCTGCGAACCCATCGTTGTCGTTCTGGGAGCCAACCGGGAAGAAATCGAAGCGGTGGTGCCCCTTGGTTCCATACATGTGGTGCATAACGAGGAATGGCAGGAGGGAATGGCCTCGTCGATCCGTGCGGGCCTGCGCGACCTCGCCGTCGGAATGACGGAAGGTGTGCTGGTGATGGCCTGCGACCAGCCCCGCGTCACTGTGGAGCATCTACGTGCGCTGCTCGGTGTGAATGGCTTGGCTTCCAGCAGATACGCAGGCCGGCGTGGCGTGCCGGCGGTCTTTCCGCGAGATCTGTTTTCGGAGCTGATGAAACTGCAGGGAGATACGGGAGCCAGGGATATCCTGCAGCATGAATCAGTCGCGGTGATAGATCTTCCAGGCGGCGAGGTGGATATCGATACGCCGGAAGATCTCGATAAGCTGAAGTAGCTTTCCCATTAGCCTGAATTAACAGGACACTTCTGCTTTTCGTTTCGTACCGCGGGTGCGAATACCTTGCTTAAGGGGACGGCTTTTAGCCGTCCCGTAGAACACTCACAGAAACGGCGGCTTTAGCCGCTGAGGTCAAATCTACTTGTTCAAAAGCGGCCCTCAGCGGCTAAAGCCGAATGTTGTTCAGCGTCGATGCGGCACGGCTGAAGCCATGCCCTTAACAAGACATTCGCACCTGCGGTGCGAACCGATTGCGCTGGAGCGCAACCGTTGCAAGTTTCATTGGTTGGGTTATGCGGTGAAGACTTCCACGAACAACAAAGCAGGTCCTTCGCTCACGCTCAGGATGACAGCTTTAAGTAGTACTCACAGCGACAGTAGAAACTCATCCAGCAAATTGCACGCCACCGCCATACGGTATTTCGCAGTCGAGCGGATATCGTCGATCGGCTTGATCTCCGAGGCTAACGCGGCGGCGGCAAGCGTCCGAAGCTCCGGCGTGATCGGCTTGCCAAGTAACACCGCCTCTGTCGTGTGCAAGCGTGCGGGACGGTCCACCAGGCTTGCTCCGGCAAGACGAATCTCACGTACGGTCGCGCCATCCATCAGGGCGGTCGCCGCAAGCGCGATCTTCGAGATGGCCTGCGCGTTGCGCGTACCTACCTTGCGGACATACTGCCGGTGCTGTGCGAAACGGCACGGCAGGCGGATGGCATAGATCAGCTCGCCCGGTAACAGCACGGTTTTCTTGTAGCCGAGATGGAACTCGTCGTACGGCAGCGTGCGACGGCCATTCGCGCTCGCAAGCTCG
>JAEKKE010000632.1 GCA_019510535.1 Acidobacteriota bacterium | reverse complement strand
GGAATACCCAGCAGTGAGGCGATGAAGCTGTGACGGCGCGACTGCGGAAGGATTCCCTTGCTGCCGTCCACCAGGACGATGGCGACATCGGCCGTTGATGCGCCCGTGGCCATATTGCGCGTGTACTGCTCGTGGCCCGGCGTATCCGCAATGATGAACTTGCGCTTCGAAGTGGCGAAGTAGCGGTAGGCCACATCGATGGTGATGCCCTGTTCGCGCTCGGCACGCAGGCCGTCGGTCAGCAGCGAGAGGTCAACACGTCCGTTGCCGGCGCGATTGACGCGGCTCTTGGCGACGGAGGCGAGCTGATCTTCGTAGACGCTCTTGGTGTCGTGAAGCAGGCGGCCGATGAGCGTGCTCTTGCCATCATCGACGGATCCGGCGGTGGTAAAGCGCAGCAACTCGCGGTCGAGATGCGAGTCGAGAAATGCGCGGAAATCGGTGAGTGCGGATGCGGTGGCCATTTTAGAAGTAGCCCTCCCGCTTCTTGGTCTCCATGGAGCCCTCTTCGTCGTGGTCGATGGCGCGGTTCTCGCGCTCCGAGCGGCGGAAGCTAATTAGCTCCGCGATGATCTTTTCAAGGGTGTCGGCCTCGCTGCGGATCGCGCCGGTGCAGGGCATGCAGCCCAGCGAGCGCATGCGGCACATCACCGTCTCAATCTTTTCGCCAGGCAGCAGACGTGTCTCCGGATAGGTCAGTGTGATCTGTCCAGCGCGGATAACGGCTTCACGTTCGCGCGCAAAGTAGAGCGGTACGATGGGAATCTGTTCGGCGTAGAGATAGAGCCAGATGTCGAGCTCCGTCCAGTTCGAGAGCGGGAAGACGCGAATGCTCTCGCCTTTTCTCAGACGTGAGTTGTAGATCTGCCAGAGCTCAGGACGCTGGTTCTTTGGGTCCCACTGTCCATTGCCATCGCGGAAGCTGTAAACACGCTCCTTGGCGCGGCTCTTCTCCTCATCGCGGCGCGCTCCACCGAAGGCTGCATCGAAGCCGCCGGCCTCCAGGCCGTCAAGCAGAGCACGCGTCTTCAGCAAACCGCAGCAGTTCTGCGTTCCCAGGTCGTGCGGATTCGCTCCATCGGCGATGGCCTTCTCGTTACGGTGCACGATCAGGTCGGCGCCGATCTCCTTTACGTAGTTGTCGCGGAAGGCGATCATCTCCGGGAACTTGTAGCTGGTGTCGATGTGCAGCAGAGGGAAGGGAATCTTGCCGGGGTAAAAGGCTTTCTGCGCCAGCCGGAGCATGACGCTCGAATCTTTGCCGATGGAATACAACATGACCGGCCGCGCGAATTCGGCGACGGCCTCGCGCAGGATGAAGATGCTTTCAGCCTCCAACGCGCGCAGATGGTCCATCTTGCGCGGCGTCAGAAGCTCGGCGACGGACGATGCAGCGTCAGTGGGTAGAAGGGTA
>JAEKKE010000629.1 GCA_019510535.1 Acidobacteriota bacterium | reverse complement strand
ACTGCCACCACCATACCGGCGCTGGCGAAGGCCTGGCCGAAAGCGAAGTAGTCGCCGCGGTTTCCCCCCTGCCAGCCGCCGCCATAGAAAAACAGCAGCACCGGCACCGGCCCCTTGATCCCCGCGGGGACATAGATGTCCAGCTTGTGGCGCGGGTCGCTGCCATAGCAAAGACCCCGGTGAACGGTAAAGCCCGACCGGGGCACCAACAGGTTGATGGGCCCGAACGGCGAGCAGGCGGACCGCAGCGCGGCACCACCCGCCGTCATCAGGGCTTTGATCTTGGACATCCGGCTTTTTGGGGAAATTTTCCGCCCCTGTCTACGTTCCATAGGCGCTTTTGGTTCACTGCAGCATGGCTTTTGGGAGAGACAGGCCGCGTTCCCCATGCCAGTGTTGCGGCAACCAGAAAATAAGCCGGAAGGGACCCCATGACATTCACACGCCGCCACTTCATCCAGACATCGGCCGCTATCGCAGGCGCCTCGGGGCTGGGCCTTTCGGCCGCCGCCGCCAAGCCGCTGTCCTTCCGCTATGGCTACAGCGCCATCTCCTGGGGCACCGATATCGAGGAGGCCATCAAGGTCGGCCAGCGCGTCGGCCTGCCCGGGATCGAGCCCTTCCGCCAGAATGTGGTGAACTATCTCGACAAGCCGCTGGTGCTCAAAAAGCTGATGGCTGATCACGGCCTGCAGATGGTGACCTGCTCCAATGGCGGCGGCCCGGATTTCTCCGGCAATTTCTTCGATCCCGCCAAGGTCAAGAAGACCGTCGCCGACCACATCAAGTTCGTGCGCGATTTCATCGTGCCGTTCGGCTATGTCGACCATTTCAAGATGAATATGGGCTCGCGGCCGCCGGGCTATGACACGACCGACGACAATATCAAGGTCTGCGCCGATGCGCTTAACCAGATCGGCGCCGAGATCATCAAGATGGGCGTCAAGCTGGCGCCGCATCCGCATGTGAACTCGCTGGTCCAGACCGAGCATGAGACCCGGCTGCTGATGAAGTCCACCGATCCCAAATATGTCTGGCTGACGGCCGACACCTCGCATCTCACCCTGGGCGGCATGGACCCGGTGGTGATCATCAAGGATTATTGGCCGCGGATCGCCGAGATCCATTACAAGGACGCGCCCAGGCATCTGCGCGGCAGCAAGGTGGTGGCGGTGCCGCGCACCGGCGACGACGCCGGCGGACATGGCTGGTTCCGCAACCTCAACGATGCGGATGGCGGCGGCGTGGACTTTCCCACCATCCAGAAATTCCTGATCGCCCAAAACTACAAGGGGTGGGTGGTGCTCGATCTGGATGCCTCCATGATCCCCAAGGGGAGCAACATGGAAGAAGTGCTGAGGGGCAACATCAAATATATGGTGGATGTCCTGCATGTGGATCCCAAGACCGTTTAGC
>JAEKKE010000274.1:10027-11826 GCA_019510535.1 Acidobacteriota bacterium | reverse complement strand
CGGTGAATGCTCCTCGAACGGGCGCCGTGGTTTATCAATTTGCACGGAATGCGCAGGGCTTTCCTGTGGGCAATCGTCTTCCTGTAGCCCAGTACCAGCGGGCTGTGAATAACGACATCTCACAGCAGGCGGCTGCGAACCCAATTACAAAGTTTTTGCTGGCATCGCAGCCGACGCCGGATCAACCGACCTCATATGCCCGGTTCTTCTATCCAGACGGGCATTACGACCCTGACGGGATGAATGGTTACGGTGTGCGCGGTGTGACGACGAATGACGACCGCTACTCCCTTCGCGTCGATGAGAACCTAACAGCGAAAGACCGCATCTTTGTCCGCTATACCAATGTGCCGGTTTCGGGCATTCGCTACGACTATAACGGGCCTTCGACGCCGGTTCTCAATCAGCCCTCTGAGTCCGTGAATGGGTGGAATATCTCGGCAAACTACGTGCGCACCTTGAAGGCGACGATGGTGAATGAGTTCCGCGCCACCTATCTGCGCTCCGACGATTCGCTTACCCCTGCACCGGCATCGCTCGCGAAGGACTTCAACACGGGGCTAGGATTACCACCTTCCATTCGAGGAGAGGGTCTGGCGGGCTTCATCTTCAGCAATAGCCTTACGACGCTGGGACAGAGTGTCGGATTCGGAAAGATTCTCAATGAGACCTATGGTTTCGGTGACGACTATTCGATGCTGATGGGGCGCCACTCCGTCAAGTTTGGTGTGGACTATCGGGCGCTGCAGCTAAACCGGTACGACGAAACCAATCTTTATGGCGGCAGCTTTACCTGCAACACAGGGCTGACGAACGGGGCCGGCTTTACAGGTTCGTCCTGCGTAGCGGGATACATGCTGGGACTCTTCAATACATTTACGGTGAATACGCCGCATGCCTACTACTACCGCTGGAAGTACGGCGCTGCTTATGTTCAGGATGACTGGCGCATTCTGCCCAGGCTCACGATCAATGTCGGCCTGCGCTACAACATCGAAACTCCGCGCATGGAGAAGTTCAACTACCAGGGAAGTTTTATTTCCAACGGAACCGGAACATTGAATGGCGTGGCCGCGACCGGCGGCTTTGCATTCTCCGGAACCAACGGTTTACCTACGACTCTGTGGCCGGTCAATTACAAAGGCTTCGAACCGCGTCTGGGCCTGGCCTACCAGCCGGCACACTTTATGACGATGCGCGTCTCCTATGCCATGATGCATACGCCGCTGACCGGACTTGGTAACAATATTGTTCCTAACCTGACGAGCGGTGCTGCCACGACTGGGACCAACGGAGTCGGCGGCGTTGGTTCGGGCTGGGTCAATCTCATCACGAATCCCATCGCCAATGGCGCTCCGTCGGCGGCCCCTGTCGTCAGCAATACGTTACTAGAGTCGTGGAATGGGACAAGCTATCTGCCTGCGGTGAATCAGTCCAGCGCCGTTCCCTATGTACAACTCTGGTCGGCATCGTTGCAGTTTCAACTGGGGAAGGGAACTCTGGTAGAGGCGGACTACGTTGGGCAAAAGGGGACGCATCTTTATTCGACGCCCGTCCCTGTGAATGTACCGAGCATCAACGCAGTTACGGCTGCAATCAAAAGCCGGACGAACCTCATTACCGCCAGCAAAGATCAGTACGGCAATACCTCGACCGCGTTGCAACGAATGAAGCCGTATCCCCAGTTCTTTCAGAACTCGATTTACACGGCGTACGACCGAAATGCCGGATCGAACTACAACGCACTCTATCTTTCCGGCCGCCAGCAGATGAAATTCGGTCTCAGTCTCTTTGCCAGC
>JAEKKE010000274.1:0-9964 GCA_019510535.1 Acidobacteriota bacterium | reverse complement strand
CTGGTCGAAATCGCTGGATGATGCCTCAAGCGGTCAGGGCGGGCCGGGGGATACACAGATCGACGCTTACGGATACCTCTATCCGCAGGGCTACACCACCACGGGCGATTACTCGCTCTCCGCTTTCGATGTGCCGGTGCATCTCTCCATCGGTGAAGTCTGGAATCTTCCTTTCGGAAAAGGGAAGACATTCTTTAGCAACTCTTCCCGCTGGCTGGATGCCATGATCGGTGGCTGGAATCTCTCGACCACCACCTCAATGCAGTCCGGATACCCCTTGTCGATCGTTGCCGGTGTCAATGGCAGAAGCGCCGGGTTTTTCTGCTCCACGTCTCGGCCTTTTGTTCCGGGCGCTTCCAATAACCCCACGCCATGCGATTATGGCAACGCTCTTACCGATATTTCACTGCGTCCTAACCGCGTTCCCGGGGTACCGCTCATCAAGCCGGATTGGAAACGTGATCCTCTCGGAACCACGATTGGCGGCGGCGTCCTGAATCCGAACGCGTTCTCTATGCCGGGGTCTTTAGACAATCCCGCGTTTGGAAACGTTCCCCGCACCATGGGAGATGCGCGGAATCCCCGCAGCATTATCTCCAATGCCACGCTTAGGAAGCGGTTCGACCTCTCTGAATCACGTGTGAAGCTTGAGCTCTGGACCGATGTGATCAACGTCATGAATCACACCAACTACTATCTTCTGAATAACAGTCCTGCTATCCACGGAGCATTCTCTACGATTCGATCCGATGGAACGTTCGCACAGAACGCTTCCTTCGGCCTGGCGAATGCGCAGGCTCCGGGAATGCGGCAGTTCAATCTAGGGATAGCTCTTACGTTCTGATGAGGCACTAGAGCATTTTTCCTGTAGGTGTAGTGTAGGGATTTCGTATCTATGGGCGTTTTCCGCAATGAAAACGCCGCTGCACTTCCCCTCCGGGCTGCCCAGCATTGGGGAAAATGCTCTAAAGACGATGCCTTCACATCGAGGGTATCGTCTTTATTCTGCCCTTCCGTTTGCATCCGCAGGATTCCCGAATGACAAGCGAGGCCGGGATCTTGATACGAGCACGAGATGGCTTTGTCTTCTGTTCGATCTGCTTCAGCAACCGGAGAGTCGCCTGTTCGGCCATGGCTTCAATTGGCTGTTGCACCGCGCTCAGGCGCGGGCGAATGGCCCGCGACAGCGGGATATCGCCATAGGAGAAAAATGCCAGGTCGCGCGGTATGGAGATACGTAGCTCTTCGAAGGCCTCCAGGAAGAGCACTGAGGTATCTCCATTAAGAGGAAAGAGTGCCTCCACGGGCCGTTTACCGGTTCTCAGTGTCTTGCAGATCTGTATCGCAGAGGCGGCATCGTCGCAGCGAATGTAGGGAAGGGCCGGCAGGCCGGCAGTGCGCATGGCATCCTGATAACCGAGGATCCGCTCCTGGATTGCTCCGATCTGAGCGTCGATCCCGGTGATTGCAATCCGCTTGTACCCGTGTTGCAGCAGGTGTGAAACCGCCTCACGGGCAGCTGCCCTGTCGTCGACGGTAACGAAGTCTACACCGGCGCCTCGCAATGGCCGGTCGATCGCAACCGTCGGAATTCCTCCCATCTTTCCCAGCGGAATCGTACTGCCTGGCGAGGATGCGAGAAGCAGGCCATCGACATGATGATCGTGCATCCGCTCAATCAGTTCCAGATCGCTGCTGGGATCGTCGTTGGTTGCGGCAATCCACACAAGATAGCCTCGCGCGTGAGCCGCCTGTTGCACGCAATGCGCGATCAGCGAGAAGAATGCGCGACCCATGGGGCGAGAGACGGACACAGAGCCTTCATCATAGCCGCCGATCGGGGAAGATGGGCATCTTTTATGATTCCAGCGTTGACAAGCTGAAGAGGCGGTAACTAGATTGTTAGCGCTCCCAATAAGGGAGAATTGTGCGCTCGGTGCGATCCACACCCGGGTATGCGTTACCTGACTCAATGAGGGATACGATGGCGGAACGAATTGGAATCATCATGAACGGTGTGACCGGGCGCATGGGATTCAACCAGCATCTGGTGCGGTCGATCCTGCAGCTCCGTGCTGAGGGCGGAGTTCTGCTCTCTGATGGAAGGCGGCTCATGCCTGACCCGATTCTTGTGGGACGTAATCCGCAGAAGCTCGAAGCGATCAGCAAGCAGCACGGCGGTCTCCGTTGGAGTACAGATCTCGATGCCTGCCTGGCGAATCCGGAGGACGCGATCTACTTCGATTCCGGTTTGACAGGAATGCGCGAGGCCAGCGTACTGCGTGCCATCGAACACGGAAAACATGTCTATTGCGAAAAGCCGTTATCCACGACCGCTGACAGCGCCGCACGTCTTGCCGCGGCTGCCGATGCTGCCGGAGTCCGTCATGGCGTTGTGCAGGATAAGCTCTTTCTTCCAGGTATCCGGAAGCTGCGCCGCCTCATTACGTCGGGTTACTTCGGCCGCATCCTGTCTATCCGTGGAGAGTTCGGTTATTGGGTCTTTGAGGGCGATTGGGGACTTCCGGCGCAACGGCCTTCCTGGAACTACCGTAAGGAAGAGGATGGAGGCATCATCCTCGATATGTTTGCGCACTGGCGGTACGTGCTGGACCATACCTTCGCGCCGGTAGAAGCTGTCTCCTGTCTGGGAGCGACGCATATTCCAACGCGGGTGGATGAGGCGGGGAAGACCTACGATTGCACTGCGGATGACGCTGCTTATGGGACGTTTCTTTTGAAAGGGGGCATCATTGCGCAGTTCAACTCTTCATGGACAACCCGTGTCTACCGCGACGAGCTGCTTACCATGCATGTCGATGGCACAGAGGCGAGCGCGATTGCAGGTCTGCGCGAGTGCCGCGTGCAGCACCGTGTGAACACGCCGCGTCCAGTGTGGAATCCCGATATCGCCAACCCCATCCCCTTCCGCGACAGTTGGACGGATGTTCCGGACAATATGGAGTTCGGTAACGCCTTCAAGGTGCAGTGGGAGATCTATCTAAAAGCCGTTGCTGAAGGTAAGCCTTTCCCGCATGATTTCTGGGATGGAGCTCGCGGCGTCCAACTGGCGGAGCTGGCGCTGCAGTCATGGGAAGAGAGACGGTGGATGCAGGTGCCGCCGATCGTTCCCGCAAAGGCGGCTCACTAGTGGCAGAGCTCTCACGGCTTTCACTGAACCAGATCACGACGCCGTCGTGGAATGTCGGTGAAACAGCAGAGGCCTGTGTGCGGCATGGTGTGCCCGGCATCTCTCTGTGGCGGCACAAGATCAGCGAGTTTGGGCTGAAGCAAAGCGTACAGGCCGTACGCGATGCCGGTCTGCATGTATCTAGTGTTTGCCGTGGCGGCATGTTTCCAGCCCCGGATGCAACCGAGCGCCGCGCAAAGATCGAAGATAACTTGCGCGCGATCGATGAAGCCGCCGCACTCAATGCCGATGTCCTTGTCTTCGTCGTAGGCGGTGCAGCTCCAGTAGGCATTGCCGCGGCAAGAGAGATGGTGCGGGACGGTTTCGCCGCACTTGTTCCGTATGCGGAGCAGGCAGGCGTCAAGCTTGGGCTCGAACCGCTGCATCCCATGTTTGCCGGTGACCGTTCTGTACTAACCACCATTGATGAAGCCCTCGAGGTGGCAGCTCAGTACGCCGAAGACCGTGTCGGCGTGGTGCTCGATGTGTTCCATATCTGGTGGCACCCCAATGTACTGCAGCAGATTGCCGAAGCCTCCGGCAGGATCATGGGCTTTCACGTCTCGGACTGGCCTGTGCCGTTACCGGATACCCTGCTGGGGCGATGCATGATGGGGGACGGCATTATTGACCTCCGGACGCTGCGTACCGCGGTCGATGCCGCTGGATACGACGGACCCATCGAGGTCGAGATCTTCAATCAGGCCATCTGGGATGAGGATCCAGATGCCGTTCTTACAAGGACAAAACAGCGATTTCTGGAGTCGGTGTAGAGGCACAACATGCAAATCCATTCATCCATTCGCGCGACTGACCTCAAGGCAAAGGCGCTCACCACGGCCGAGCTTGCGGCCAACAAGACACAGGCGCTTCTGCACCGCTGGAAGAGCGAAGACGGTGCGCCTGTTATTACGGTCAATGGGAAGTACACCTCGCGCAGTTGGACAAACTGGACACATGGGTTTCTCTTCGGAAATGCGTTGCTCGCTTTCGAAATCGGTGGGGACGCGCGTCTCCTCGACCTGGCCCGCGAACACATCCGTCGTGAGATGCCGGTTCATCTCACTCACACTGGTGTGCATGATCACGGTTTCAACTGCGTCTCTACCTATGGAAACCTTCGCCGCCTGATACGCTCCGGTCGCATCGCGGATGACCGTGGCGATCTGGCGGCCTGCGAGATGGCGTTGAAGGTGAGCGGGGCGGTTCAGGCCAATCGCTGGACGCAGCTCTCGAACGATGCCGGCTATATCTACTCTTTCAATGGGAGCCACTCGCTCTTTGTCGATACCTTCCGTACGCTGCGCATCTGCGGACTCGCTCATGTGCTGGGTCATCTGTTGTCAGGAGAACAGGACAAGCGCATCGATCTCCTCGATCGCATAATGACGCATGCCCGGACATCGGCTCGCTACAACATCTATTACGGCGAACAACGCGATTCCTATGACCTTCCCGAAGATCGCGGCCGCACGGTGCATGAAGCGATCTTCAACCCGGCCAGCGGGGCATTTCGTTGTCCTTCCACGCAGCAGGGATATTCTCCGTTCACAACATGGACACGCGGCCTCGCCTGGGCCATGCTGGGAACGACGGAGCAGATTGAGTTTCTGGAATCGTTGTCTGAAGACCAGCGGAAGAATCACAGCACTTATCAGGAGACGCTCGATGCGCTTTACAAGGCGGCGCACGCTACCTGCGACTTCTACATAGGCTGTGCTACGGCACGTGACGGAATCTGCTATTGGGACACCGGCGCGCCTGGACTTGCGTCGTTTCTGGAGTGGAGAGACCGCGACGCCGAGCCGCAAAACCGGTTTGAGCCAGTTGACGCCTCGGCGAGTGCTATTGCCGCTCAGGGCCTGTTGCGTCTTGGTCATCTTCTTGGAGATGCAGGAATCCATTACACCTCTGCAGGACTGGCCGTAGCTCAGACGCTTTTCGAGCCGCGCTATCTTTCTAACTCCACGGAACATGAGGGATTACTGCTGCATACCGTCTATCACCGCCCCAATGGCTGGGATCATGTACCTGTGCCTGGGTTGGCTCCGCATGGCGAGTCCAGTATGTGGGGAGACTATCACCTACTGGAACTTGCCCTTCTGATTACACGCATTGCTGACGGAAGCTACTACACCTTCTTCGAGTAACCATGACGACACGGAACGTTGCACTCATCACCGGGGGAACACGAGGTATCGGCGCAGGCATCGCGGAACGCCTCGCCTCCGATGGCTTTGATCTGATGCTGGCGGGCCTTCGGAGTGAGGAAGAGGTTGATTCATTCCTGACAGCGCTGGAGCAGCGGGGTGCAACCGTGCGCTACCTCCGCGCGGATGTCTCCTCACGTGATGATCGCGAAGCGTTGCTCCAGGCCACACAAGAGGCATTTGGCCGTCTCGATGTTCTGGTGAATAACGCCGGCATAGCGCCGCGCCGCCGTGCCGATATCCTCGAAGCCGATGAGGCAAGCTTTGAGGAGCTGATGCGCACCAACCTGCAAGGTCCATACTTTCTTACGCAATCCGCCGCGCAATGGATGGTCCGCCAGCAGGCTGTGAGCAGACGACACCGTGCCATCATCCATGTGGGTTCTGTCTCAGCGGAGGTTGCCAGCGTCAACCGTGGCGACTACTGCATCTCGAAGGCAGGCATCGCGATGGCAAGTCGTCTGTGGGCTGTTCGCCTTGCGGAGTATGGCATCTCGGTCTACGAGGTTCGGCCCGGCATTATCGCTACCGATATGACCAGCGCCGTGAAAGAGAAATACGACCGTCTCATCCAGGAAGGCCTGCTGCTTGAGGCCCGGTGGGGAACTCCGGAAGACATCGGACGAGCCGTGAGCGTACTGGCCCGCGGCGAGATCCCCTATGCAACTGGGTCTGTGCTGCATCTTGATGGCGGACTGACTGTACCGCGGTTATAGGAGCGTGTGGATGATCGCAACAGGAAACAAGCGTTGGGGCTTTGCGGTAGCCAGCGGCATTCTGGGCTGGGTGCTCGATGCGTATGACTTCTTCATCCTCGTCTTCGTCATGGATTCACTGGCGTCGCACTTCGGTGTGAGCAAGGGACGGATCGTCGCCACCATTACTGCCACACTGGTTATGCGTCCCCTGGGCGCGTTGCTCTTCGGTTTCTATGCTGACCGCTGGGGACGTCGCATTCCGCTCCTCTGCTGCGTGCTTTATTTCTCGTTCATTACAGCGCTGACCCCGTTGGCTCCAAGCTTTTCTGTCTTCCTCGTGCTGCGCGCGCTCTATGGCATCGGCATGGGAGGTTACTGGGGCGTCGGTGCGGCGCTGGTAATGGAGAGCTGTCCCGTATCATGGCGCGGACTCTTCTCTGGAATCCTGCAGGCGGGGTATTCGCTGGGATATCTTCTCGCGGCAGCGATGGCGCGTACACTCGCTCCGGCTGTTGGATGGCAATGGCTCTTCTGGAGCGGACTCTGTTTGGCGGTGTTGATTGTCGTGCTGATTCTATTCTCGCCCGATACCTATCGGCAGGCAGTCACGGAAGCTCGTCCGAATCTCCTGCGTACGATCGGAGCTCATTGGGGCAACTTTGTCCTGCTTACGGTTCTGATGACGCTGATCACCTGTCTCTCTCACGGAACGCAGGACCTCTATCCCGACTTCCTCCGCGTGGTGCACGGATTCAGTCTGCGCTCGGCGGCTAATATGGCGATCTTCTATAACGTCGGCGCCGTTATGGGGGCCGTTGTCTTTGGCCGCATCTCGGATTGGCTAGGCCGGCGCAACAGCATCTATATGGCGTTGCTGATCTGCCTGTTGGCCGTACCCGCATGGGCATTCGGAGGATCGGTCGCATGGCTCGCCGCAGGCGCATTTCTTATGCAGTTTGGAGTGCAGGGAGCCTTCGGCGTGATCCCAGCTCATCTCAATGAGCTTGCTCCGGAAGGCGCGCGTGGCCTCTTTCCCGGCCTTGTCTACCAGTTTGGTGTTCTGCTCGGAGCTCCATGCGTGATGGTGGAGTATGCGCTCCGCGACTCATTCGGATATGCAAGAGCGCTGGCCGTCTTTGAGCTGATTACCTTTGCTCTGCTTGCGGCGGCGCTTGCTGTCCGTAAAGAACAACGAGGCAGGGAACTCATGCGTGCGAATGCATAGAGCCTTCCGTTAGCGGCGTGCTGTATTTGAGCTGTAGACTTTGCGATGAATGTTGGAGTGTAGCGATGGAGAAACAAAATAAGATCTGCTTCAATCTGTCGGCGGTTGCCCTCATTGCCGCGTCGTTGATATCCAGTGCAGCGAACGCAAGTGTAGTCGCCGTTAAGAAGCTTGGCGCCGAGGCTGGGCTTGAGGTCGATGTCACCGACGATCCGGAGTATTTTGAGCCATCCCGTCTCAGCCGTTACGCTGTTTTAGTCTTCGCCAATACCAACAACGAGGCCTTCCTCACGGATCAGCAGCGTGAGGCGTTCAAGGGCTACATCGAACACGGCGGCGGATTTGTCGGACTTCATTCGGCTTCCGGTTCGGAACGCTCCTGGCCATACTTTGCTTCTGTTCTTGGAGGCAGGTTTGTCGAGCATCCACCGCAGCAGGTGCTGACGGTGGAGGTGTTGGATCGCACCAGTCCTTTCACCAAAGGGCTGCCTGCCCAGCTGCAACATAAGGATGAGTGCTACTTCTTTACGCTGATGAATCCGGATATCCATCCTCTGCTCGGAGTGCGACGTTCGACGCTCATCAGTACGGAGAAAATGAAGCTGGATTTGAAGAGCTATCCGGAGATGCTGCCACTCGCTTGGTACCACACCTTCGATGGGGGCCGTGAGTTCTACCTCGCGCTTGGGCATAACAAGGAAGATTATGAGGATCCGATGATCCTCAATCTCGTCCGACGTGGGATCAGGTGGGCGAGCGGGGCGGAGGAGATGCGCTGAGCCAGGCTCGGCCGGTCAGGCATGTCGGAATTCCATTCATATGGCAGTGACACAGAATTCTGATAATGTCTGTGTTGTGTTCCGCACATAACTCTGACCATAAGAGTCTGCCCGTCCATGTTGAAGTCCGTCTTTGTATGTCTTGTCGCCGCCTCGATGCCGGCGATTGCCCAGGTCAGCATCACGGAAAACCGCGACCGCATCGATGTCGTTATCGATGGGCAGCCGTTTACATCCCTTCATAAGGGGAGCGACGCCAATAAACCTTATCTCTATCCCCTTCGGTCAGCGTCCGGTAAGCCGGTAACGCGCGGATTCCCGATGGAGCAGATTCCTGGCGAGTCGACGGATCATCCCCATCAACGGAGTGTCTGGATTGGTGCGGAACATGTCAGCGGTATGGATTTCTGGGAGAACGAACCTGGTTCCGACCGGACGCATAAAGGGAAGATCGTCTTCCAACGCGTACTCGCGCTGCACCAGGGAAAACAGAAGGGCGACGTCACTGTTGTTGCCGCATGGGTCGGGCCCAACGGTGAGGCCGTCCTGCATGAAACCCTGACCTTAACCTTCTATGCCGGTACCGGAAAGAACAGGCTCTTCGATGTCGATGTCGATCTCAAAGCGGATAGGAAGATCACCTTTGAAGATGATCATGACGCCTTGCTGGGTCTCCGCCTGTCGACCCCATTCGAAGAGAGCCATGGCGGTGTAGTCAAGAACGCTGAAGGTGTCACCGGGGCGGACGATGTGCGTGGAACGCATTCTCCCTGGGCCGATTGGCAGGCGGATCTTGGTGGGGAAAGAGTTGGCGTTGCGATCATGGACTCGCCGAAGAATCCTCGCCATCCCACACCATGGCATGTCCGCCCGTATGCCATGATCTTCGCCAGCCCATTCGCGCAACATGACTTCTCAAGGGACCTGCCCGAGGGTAGCGTCACGCTGGAAGCTGGAAAGGATCTTCGTTTTCGCTATCGGATCCTCATCCATCCGGCAGACTACGCCGTGGCTTCCGCCTTCCGAGAGTTTGCCGCACAGTAAAGGCCGTTGGTGCCGTCGGTATATTCAATAAGAAAGGCCCGGCTTATGCCGGGCCATCTCTTATTGCTGGAATGCTAAGCGAAACCTTGCGGCCGCCTAGAAGTGGTATTTGACTGACAACTGCATGGCACGGGGATTGTTGCGAATCGGCGAACTCTGAGCCGAGATCGAACCGAAGGTTGCAGGAGCGCCTACGCTGCTGGCCGGGTTCGACCAATAGGCACTGTTGAAGACGTTATCGGCATCAGCACGGAAGTTGATCTGATGCTCATTCCAAATAGTGAAGTCCTTGGTAACGGAAGCTCCATAGGTCTGGAATCCCGGAGCCCGTTCCGAGGTGGGACGAGCGGTGCCGAAGGTTCCAGGTGCGGGCTGACCGTAGGCGCAGACACCGTTGTCTACGCCGGCGGCGCACGGAATAGCCGACGGATCAGTTCCGAACCAGTTGTTGATGGAACGATTGACAACCTTCAATGGGCGATAGTGATTCGCACGTTGCGAGTTGCCATTGACCATGGAGTTGTTCGTTGCGCCGATGTTGACGGGGAATCCGGTATAGACAATGCCTGTCATGCCCGTTTTCCATCCGCCGATGACTTCGTCGAGAATCCTCGGCATATTCCTGCCGAGCATCCGGCCGCGGCCGATCGGCAGGTCATACACCATGTTGTAGTTGAGAGCATGACGAATATCCTGTCCAACTGGACCCCACTCGGAATGGAGATCGTAGACATTTTCCGCATATGCGCTGGCGACGGAAACGCTCGGTACTCCATAAAAACCAGTGCTGTTGGTGAGGCCTTTGCTGTAGGTGTAGT
>JAEKKE010000273.1 GCA_019510535.1 Acidobacteriota bacterium | reverse complement strand
TCGCCGCCGTCATCGACGACAAGCTGCGGTCCCAGGCCGCCGGGGAAGCTCAGCGCCTGATCCGTACACCACCAGTACTCTTCCAGGGTCTCGCCCTTCCAGGCAAAGACCGGTACGCCCGCTGCGGCAATGGCGGCGGCAGCATGGTCCTGCGTGGAGAAGATGTTGCAGCTTGCCCAACGCACATCGGCGCCCAGCTCCACCAGCGTCTCAATCAGCACGGCGGTCTGAATGGTCATGTGCAGCGATCCGGTAACGCGCACGCCCTTCAGCGGCTTGGCCGGGGCATACTTCGCGCGGATCGACATCAGGCCGGGCATCTCCTGCTCGGCGATGGTGATCTCCTTGCGTCCCCAGTCAGCCAGCGAGATGTCGGCGACTTTGTAGGGCAGTGTCTGTTCCAGAGTGGCTGTGGACATAGGTACCTCTTAAAAAGATTGGGATAGAAAAATTCCCGCCTCAGAATAGCACCCAGATTGCACCACCTTTCGTGCAACCTGCGGGAATGGGGAATCCGTGCAGCGAGCGGTAAGACCACGCATTCAAGCGCTCTTATAGCTTACCGCGCGCAACGCCCGCTCTCCTGTGCACAACGCTTGTGCGTTACCGGGCGCAACGCCCGCTCTCCTGTGCACAACGCTTGTGCGTTACCGGGCGCAATGTTGGTCTGGGTCCTCGTGCTGGTCGCTCATCCAGCGGTTCATCAGCGTCGCCGCGCACTGGGCGCCGCAGAGATGCTTCACGGTCTTGTCATGGGAGTGGCTAACATCGAAGCGGGAGAACTTGATGACCGGGATGGTGTCGTCGGGTGAGGAGCCAGGGATACAGTCAGCGAATGAGAGCCACCACAGGTCGCGCTCTCCCTTCTTGTTGCCGCAAACGTCACACTCGTAGCTTTCGGTATAGGACATATGGGGGCAACGTATCACAGGCCCCCACGAGGGAAACAGCCCCTGGAGCATTTGCCTGTCGGTGTAGTCCAGAGCACCCACATCCTATGGGCGTTTTCCGCAATGAAAACGCCGCTGCACGCTTCTTGCGGGATACCCAGCAACAGGGAAAATGCTCTAAATGGCGACCCCCGCGGCCCGGCGAATATCGATCGGTTCCAGGATCGGGCTGGTGTAGCCCTGCCGCGCCACCGCCAGCATCGCCTTGCCCACCTCGCGCGTCGTGGTGACGTGCTTCGGAAACATCCGTGTCAGCAGCGGAACGACCGGGCTGAAAAGAAGATAGATCGCGTTATAAAGCGGTGTCTTGGTCTTGATACCGTCCATCGGTCGGATGGCCCCGGGGCGAAACATGAAGGCGTCGGCAAACGGCAGCCGCAGCAGGGCTTCTTCGAGCTCCCCCTTCACCCGCGCCCACATGGTGCGGCTATTGATGTCTGTCCCACGGCCGGAGACGTAGCAGAAGGTCGCCTGCGGGCTTTGTTTCGCTACCAGCGAAGCGATCTTCATCGTCAGGTCGTAGGTGATGTAACGGTAGTCCGCTTCGGACATACGAAACGACGACACGCCCAGCGGAAAGAAGACCGCATCGAAGTTGATGAGATCGTTGGTTACGGTAGTGATGTCGAAGAGGTTCGGCAGCAGGATCTCTTTGAGCTTCGGATGCTTTTGCGGTAGCGGTGACCGCCCAACGGAGACAACCTCTGCTACATCGACTGCCCGCAAACACTCCAGCAGGATGCCCTGCCCCACCATTCCACTTGCTCCAAAGATCAACACCCGCATATTCAATAGATGTCGCCGGGCCAATAAAGTTCTTGTCAAAAAGTTGTCATCCTCACGTTGGGTCGGCGGTGAAGCGCTGAAGGCCGGGGTCCCGGGAGAACTTGTTCGCTCGGGTGGAGATGCGTTCTATATCAGTTCGGGACAACGCCCCCAGGTCTCCAGCCACATTGAAAATCAGAGGGCCGAAGGCGCTCTATCACTCCGCAGTGAAAGCGAGTTTGTCGATACGCCCGAAGCTACCTTCACGCTGGATGATTGAATGGTGTTGAGGAGGTCGTCTCCATGCTGAAAGTCGCTGTTGCCCAGACCGGCAGCGTAATGTTCGATATGCTCCGCACGATGGAGAGAGTGGAAACACTCTGCCGTAAGGCAGCCGCACAGGGCGCACAGTTGCTGGTGCTTCCCGAGGCCATGCTCGGCGGCTATCCCAAATGTCTTTCGTTCGGGGCCACCGTGGGCAATCGCACCGACGAAGGTCGTGAGCTCTTCCGCCGCTACATGGAAGCTGCGATCCGTTGTCCCGGGCCGGAGACCGCGCAACTCGAATCTCTCGCCCGTGAGTTGAACCTGCACCTGGTTACCGGTGCGGTCGAGCGCGATGGTAATACGCTCTACTGCATCTCGCTGGTCATCACACCGAACGGCGGCATTGTCGCCAAACATCGCAAGCTCTTGCCCACGGGCAGCGAACGGCTGATCTGGGGCTTCGGTGGAGGCGACACCATGCAGGTCGTCCAGACAGAGATTGGCCGCATTGGTATGGCTATCTGCTGGGAAAACTACATGCCGCTCTACCGGCAACACCTCTACAACCAGGGGGTAGAGCTATGGTGTGCACCAACCGTGGATGCACGCGAGATGTGGCAGACCAGCATGCGCCACATTGCCTATGAAGGCCGTTGTTTTGTCCTAAGCCCCTGCCAACAACTGGCCACCTCCGACTGGCCGGAGGAACTGCAGGGAATCGGTGGAGAGATCCATGGCCGCAGTCTTATCGTCTCCCCACGCGGCGAACTGCTCGCAGGTCCAGTAGCGGAGCCTGACCTCCTCTTCGCTGAGCTCGACATGGACGAGATCCAGCGCGGCAAATTCGACCTCGATGTCGCCGGCCACTACAGCAGGCCAGACATCTTCCGTTTCGAACCGCGTTTGGATTAGAGGAGTTCGTGAAGTGTGGTGAAGAACGTTTCGGCTTCTCTCCCAGGACTCACGGAGGACAAACGGATCGAGCTCCGCTCGATACTCCCACATAAGCTTGCAGCCCAGCGAACGTAGTTCGCCGGAGCCCCGCGGCGCGTATGTGGGGCACCCGGTGCATCGACCGCCCCATGCCTTAGCGCTTCAACTTTTAACTTTCAACTTTTAACTCTTACCGGCTTTCCATCTCCAGCAGTCTCTTCTTCCTCTCAACTCCCCAGCGATAACCAGTAAGCTTGCCATCACTTCCGATCACGCGATGGCAGGGAATCGCTACGGCTACCGGATTGGTCGCACACGCGCGTGCTACAGCGCGTGTCGCGGTGGGCTGTCCCATCGACTTTGCCACCTCGGCATAAGTCCGCGTCTCTCCGCGAGGAATCTCGCGCAGTGCCTTCCACACCCGCTGCTGGAAGACCGTCGCGCGCAAATCAAGTGGCAGATCAAGCTCATGAGGGGCAGACCTTAGCTGCGCGAGCACAAAACGAATGCCCTGCGTCAGCATTGGATCGTCTTCCGTCGGTTCAATCTCCGCATGGGGGAACCGGGCGCGCAGGTCGACCTCTAACTGGTATGCCGAGTCACCGAAGGCGATGGAGCAGATGCCCTTGTCGGTTGCCGCTACCAGCATCAGGCCGAGAGAGCATTCGCTGGTGGCAAAGTGGATCGTTAACCCATGGGCGCCTCGTCCCGCCTCGCCCGGCGTCATTCCTAGAGCTTCCGCTGCCTGGTACATGCGGCTCGGCGAAGAGAAGCCAGCTTCATAGGTGGCGTCCGTTACCCGTCCCCGGGGCAGGTGTTTGCGCAGGCGTTCCAGCTTTTTCGCCGCCGCGAACTCTTTCGGCGTGACGCCGAGAATGCGCTTGAAGTTCTTCTGCAGTGAGAACGGGCTGGTTTCTGTGATCCGGGCGAGTTCATCCAGCGTGACCGTCTCATCGCTGTGAGAGGCAAGATACGCCGCCGCCCGGCTCACCGGTTCCGCAAAGCGATCATGGGGACGCTCCGTTGGCCGGCAGCGCTTGCAGGCGCGGAAGCCTGCCGCCGCCGCCTCGGCGGTGGTGTCAAAGAAGCGGACCTGTATGCGGTCGGGCCTGCGGCTGGGGCAGGACGGACGGCAGAAAATTCCGGTTGACTGCACGCCGTAGATAAAGCCGGCAGCAGCATCGCGGTCGAGCACCTGCTTCCAACGGGTGTCTTCGATCGTTGTCGGGACTGCGGCCGGGGTGGAGGGGCGAAGTGCCATAGCGAGGTTCATGTCAGTATCCTGCAACGGTTAGCCAGATGGCCACATCCCGGTTCTTGCCGGCAAAGTCTCGGACATTCCGTGGCATCTAATCGCGCAATATGAGCCGCAGAGTCGTTCTCGCCGTACTGTTGTGGTGTGCCGTACTTCCCGTTGTGGCACAACGGGAAGAGACGGTACGCGTCGATGCCCATGCCGAGGCCAGACCCTTTCCCCACTTCTGGGAAGAGATGTTCGGCTCTGGCCGTGCGATTCTTTCGCTTCGACAGAGCTACCGTGACGATCTCGCCGCCGTCCATGCTGCTACCGGGGTGAAGTACATCCGCTTCCACGCCATCCTGCACGATGAGCTGGGCGTCTACGACGAGGACAGACACGGCAATCCGGTCTATAACTTCAACTACATTGACCAGGTCTACGACGGCCTGCGCGCGGCGGGGGTTCGTCCGGTGGTCGAGCTTAGCTTCATGCCGAAGAAGCTGGCCTTCAACCCTGACGCACTGCATCCCTTCTGGTACAAGCAGAACGTCTCTCCGCCCAAAGACATCAAGCTCTGGAACGACCTGATGACGGCGCTCGCCCGGCATCTGGTAGAGCGTTATGGCATTGACGAGGTAGCGCAGTGGTACTTCGAGGTGTGGAATGAACCCAATATCGACTTCTGGGGTGGTGTTCCCCGTGGCGAAACCTACTTCGATCTCTATGCCAACACTGCTCGGTCTCTGAAAGCCGTCAGTGCACGCCTTCGTGTCGGCGGCCCGGCTACCGCCGCTGCTGCCTGGATTCCGCAGTTCCTCGCCTTCTGTGCCCGGAACCACGTCCCGGTGGACTTTGTCTCTACCCATGGTTACGCGGATGAGCCTGTGAAGCGCCTGCTCGGCACCGACGAGGTGATTGCGCCAGAAGATCGCGTCGCTGCCGTTGTCGCGAAAGTGCGGCGCCAGATCGACTCTTCGCCGACGCCGCACCTTCCCTTGCTCTGGACCGAATGGAATGTCTATCCCGCTCACGATGCCCGTGAGACGCCGTATGTCGGCCCAGCTCTGGCGAACACCATCCGAGAGAGCGATGGCAATGTTGACTATCTCTCTTTCTGGACCTTCTCTGAGGTCTTCGAAGAGGGAGGTCCGGCACGCGCTCCCTTTACGCAGTTCGGCATCCGCGCGATGGGCGGGATTAATAAACCCGCTTTCTATGACTTCGCTCTGCTGCATAAGCTCGGCGAGCAGCGCATCGCCAACCCGTCGAAGAACGCTATCGTTACTCGCCTCGCGGACGGACGGCTGGCCATCGCTCTGTGGAATCTGGTCGATCCCGGGGCGCAGCCCCAAAACGCTATCGTGACGCTGCAGCTTCAG
Organism: Acidobacteriota bacterium; assembly: GCA_019510535.1. GTDB lineage: Bacteria > Acidobacteriota > Terriglobia > Terriglobales > Acidobacteriaceae > Terriglobus. Next base: position 232 of record JAEKKE010000273.1, on the reverse strand, counting down.
GGTGTCAACGCGGATGCCGAGGTCCGCATCCAGCGTGTCGATGAGACGCATAGCAACGTTGCGCCCTTCTACAAAGCGATGGGAAGTCCCGTCAGCCCTACGGCCGCCCAGGCCGCGGAGCTTAACAGCAAGACCGCTCTGGAAGAGCCCGAGCGTTTGCGGTTGGCAAACGGCGCCCTTCGTCTGCAACTCGCGCCAAATGCTCTGCTTCTGGTAACGGTCGAGAAATAGG
>JAEKKE010000079.1 GCA_019510535.1 Acidobacteriota bacterium | reverse complement strand
CTGCGCCCAGGTAGCCGAGTCAGTCTCAGTAACCGGGAAGCCGTTCTCTGCCAGGGCGATAGCGGGAGCGAGGTCAACCGCAAGCGGCAGTTTGCCGAACTTCGCATGCAGCGCGGCCCAACCGCCAACGGCGCCGGGAACGGTAACCGCATAGATGCTGGTGCTGTCCATCTTGGTAACACCCTTCGCTCTCATGGCATCGATGGTCTCGGCTTTGGCTGACCAGCCGCTCGCGTTGAGGGCGTGCATCTTCTTTTCCTTCGGGTCCCAGACGATGGCGAAGAGATCGCCTCCGATTCCATCCATCTCAGGCTCAATCACGCCCAGAGCCGCATTCGCTGCGATCGCCGCATCGACGGCGTTTCCTCCTCTGGCAAGGATGGTGGCGCTGGCCTGTGAGGCGAGCGTCTGCAGCGTAGCGGCGATGCCGTAGCGGTTGGCGGTCATGGAAAACGCATTGTCGCGGGAGGGCTCAGCAGGATGCTGGCGGGAGTCACGAATATATCCGCCTGCTGCATTGGGCGCCGGAGTTTTCCCCGCAGGGGCGGAGCCGAACTGCGCCTGGGCAGCCGATATGAGAAACAGAGAAAGAATGCCGGAGTGCAGGTGACGAAGGTGCATGACTGGTCGAGACCTTGCGAGAAGATGTCGTTGGGGTGCGTCATCCAACTCGTGTCGTCAGCGTTGCGAGCGCAAATTGGTCCAGACGAGGCGGAGGTCGAAGACTGTGGCGGGTCCACAGTCGAGGCCGACAACGAAGTATGGGCGAATTTGCGCCGCAACCCGAAGGGCCGGGGCAGATTTTCTTCACCCCAGCCAGCAAAGCTGACTGGGGACCCCGATTCCCGATCTCTTCGTTGCTCGTCGTTTCAGTAGGCCAGCTACAGTTCTCTCCTCACTCCTCGATCTCAGAAAAATCTGCTCCCGGCGCTGACGGCAGGAGTTGGATGACACACCCCAGTATACGGAGCGGGTTATTTCGTTCATCGGACATCAGGCCTATATAGCAGGGACAGATATGGATTCACAACCTTATCTGCCTGGACTAAGAAGACGCTTAATCCAATGCCAGCGCACCGCCTTATGGGAAAGGGGATATGCAATTGCAGCCGGTATCGTGAGCTCAATCTCTGTACCGGCGCTCTCCTGGCTCCAGATCTTCAGCTGCCCGCCGATCTTTTGGGTTCGCTCGCGCATGCCGACAATTCCCCAATGACCATCCCGGCCGCGAAGCAACATATCCTGACTCATTCCCACGCCATCATCACGCACCCTTAGACATACGCGGCCAGGGTCATACGTGATCTCAACCTCGATCTTCGAAGACTTTGAGTGTCGAAAGGCATTGGCCAATGCTTCCTGGCCTATCCGGATTACCTCATCGCCGACTGTTGCATCGAGGGGTTGTGGCGTCCCGATCACGCTGAGGCTAAAGCTGATCGTATGATCCTTTCTCAGATCCTCTCCGGATGCCGTCAGCCTGTCAGGTAGTTCATTCGCGGAGATCTCGTCATGACGAAGATCGCGAACTCGTTCCCGTCCTTCATGCAGAACCTCATCGGCGCGGTCAAGCACGCTCTCCATCTGGTTACGTGCAGGATGGTCCTGGGGAATTGCCTTCTTTACGGCGTCGAAGCGCAACAAGAGGCCCTGAAAGCCTTGCAGCAGTGTGTCATGCAGCTCACGGGCGATACGCGCCCGCTCTTCCAAACGCGCGCCTAACCGCTCCCGGACATGTGCCGTTACCTGTTTCAGCCGCAGCAGGTAAAGCAGCCACAGGCATCCCGCGAGAACGGCGACGCAAAGAAGTCTGAACCATAGTGTCTGGTCGAACGCCGGCAATACAACAAACGACAGCGTCGCCCCAGCTTCGTTCCACACTCCATCGTTGTTGCAGGCGATCACGCGGAATTGATACGAACCTGGGTCGAGGTTCGTGTAGAAAGCCTCGCGGCGTGTTTCCGCGTCCTGCCAGTCCTTGTCCTGGCCTTCGAGCTTATAGCGAAAGCGAACTCGTTCAGGAATGGTGAGACTTGTAGCTGTATAGACGATCTGTAGATTCCTCGTCCGCGGCGGCAACCTGAAGAATGCAGAGGTGTCGTATTTCCTGCCATTGGCAACAACGGACTCAACCAATACCGGCGGTGGCACTTCATTCCGTACAACACGCCTTGGGTCGATCCAGGCCAGTCCCTTTGTGGTGGCGAACCAGAGGCGGCCATCGGTTGTTTGTGCAGCCGATGGTGAGGACAGCGAGCCCCTGAGTGCAGCGGTAAAGCCGTCCAGCAAACCGAAACTTTCGAACTCCACCTTGCCGGGGCTCAACTGTTGTAGCTGAGCTTTGCGAATGTGAATCACTCCCCGCTGCTCAGCGAACCATAGTCCGTCGTCAGAATCCGCAAGAATTCCAGAGACACTGCCGAAGGCACTTCCGTCTGCTGGACTTACAAGTTGAAACCGGCTGCCATTCCAGAGCTCCAGACCGAACTCGCCACCGATCCAGATCTTCGACCCGTTGCCCTGGATCGACGTAATGGTTCCCACCTGGATACCGTCTTTTCTGGAGAAGGTCCTTACGCCATCTCGATCCAGCACGGCGATGGTGTTCGCGAATCCGAACCATATACGTCCCTGCGAATCAGTAAACTCGGCGGTCGCGGCACCGCGCGGGCCACCAAGACTTTCGAGGCTGGTCCATCCAGATTTCTCCAACCGAAAGGTCCCTGACTCCATCGATATCCATAGTCTGCCTGATTGGTCCTGGGTCATCGCTTTGACGCGCGATTGTAGGCTCACAGTAATTCCACCTGCAGCTGGCAGATGAAGCCGATGCAGTGTCTGATCCTGTCCCTCACGCACGGTGGCATCGTAGCTGTAGGCTACGGCTCCCTGTGCCGGAGCTGCCTCATGTTCAGAAAGGCGGAAGATCGACCACGGTGTTGCCAGCCACACTGCTCCATTCGGATCACGATAGATGGAATCAATGTAGCGGTCACGGAGCTGGTTGGCGATCTTGTCATTCTGAATCTTCACCAGAACCTGCGGCCCAATACCCGCAGCCCAAAGTGCGCCCTGCTCTCCTGCTGCCAGCGCATTGGTCGTGAATGATTGCAACGATGGGATCGGTAGAGCGCCTTGCTTCGCAATAGGCTGGACCGTGACCGAGACGACAGGGCTCTGCCGGAATCGATCCAGTCCGCCGCTGGTGCCAATCCATACGTTGCCCTCGTGGTCTTCCAACACGCAAGACACGTAATCGCTCGTCAGGCCGTCCTGTGGAGTGAACTCCTCCACCTCAGGATTGTGGAACCGCCACGCGGATGGGCCTTCAACCCTCGGTGACTGCAGGCGGTCCGGGTACGGGACGCGACGGATTCCATTGCCTAGACTGGTTATCCAAAGACTTCCTTGCCGATCGAATGCGATTGCCTGCGATCCTACAAGCACTGCCGGCCCTCGCTTGCCGCTATTCTTGCCGGATAAAGGAACAGGACGTACGCCATATCCTGACTCCGCCATCCACAATGTGCCAGCCGATGACTCGGCAAAGTTTCTGACACGAAGCAGGCCCTGTGCTGCTGTCTGGAACCGGCTTCCTCCCTCCACGAGATATGCGACGCTGGTTGCCGTTCCCACCCAGACGGTACCGGCGCGATTCACAAAGACGGTATTGGCTTGGCCCGAGAATCCCATATCCGCCCCAATCTTTTTCCAGCGTGAACCTTCCAGCCGGGCAAGCCCATCTTTCCCCGCCGCAATCCAGATCACGCCCTGCCGGTCGCGTGCGAATGCCAGCACCGCACTGGAAGGAAGCCCATCAGGCTTTCCATAATCGGTGACCGTCCCGTTCTTGATGAGGCTGACTCCTCCGTACCAATAGCCCACCCATAAGCCGCCATCAGGCGTAGCGAAGAGAGAGACTACATTACGTTGCGGGAAGGCCTGACCGGATTGTGGTTTGTAGGCTTGGAATTGAATGCCGTCATAACGGAATAATCCGGTTGCCGTTCCCAGCCACAGATAACCATCTGTAGTTTGCGCCAACGCGCGTACCTGGCCTGGCGCCCCTTCGATGTAGGTCCAGCCTGTGTGATGAAGCTGGGCGAGCGTGCGATCACGATCGATCCCGTATAGGGGGATACAGAAAAACAACATCGCCAGGCAGAGCCATAACCTCCGCCCTCTATGCCATCTGTCCGCAGACAGACGAAGTTGTAACGGACGTGGCAACACTATGTTTCCTCGGCAAAAATATTAGAACAGCTTTTGCCGAGCAACATCGGACCTAATCAAAGATCACAGTCTTGTTCCCGTAATAGAGAATCCTGTGCTCCAGGTGCCAGCGAACGGCGCGTGAGAGAACAATACGTTCCAGATCGCGGCCCTTGCGTACGAGATCGGGAATTGTGTCTCCCTGGGTGACGCGCACGACATCCTGCTCGATGATGGGGCCTTCATCCAGATCGCTGGTGACGTAGTGGCTGGTCGCGCCGATCAGCTTGACTCCCCGATTAAAGGCTGCGTGGTAGGGCTTCGCTCCAATAAAGGCGGGCAGGAACGAATGATGCACATTGATGATGCGCGCCGGCCACTTTGCTACAAACTCCGGTGACAGGATCTGCATGTAGCGCGCCAGCACCACCAGGTCGACGCGGTGTTCTGCAAGCAGGCGTTGTTGCTCCTGCTCCACCTGCGACTTATGGTCGCGATCGATTGGCAGGTGAACGAAGGGCACACCGTAGAAGCCAGCAAGCTTTTCGCCATCAGGATGGTTGCCAATGATGAGTGTGATCTCGCACTCGAGCTCGCCGGCCTGGTAGCGTTGCAGCAGGTCGGCAAGGCAGTGCAGATGCTGCGAGACGAAGATGCAGACGCGCAGTTTGACATCACTTTCGGCAAGCTGCCAGCGCATGTTGTACTCATCAGCGATCTTGCGGAAGCGCTCTGCGAAGACGCGTTCGTGGATCAGCTCGCTGGCGCATTCGAACTCGATGCGCATGAAGAAGCGCGCGAGCTCCGCGTCCTGGTGCTGGCCGGCATGAAGGATATTCGCGTCATACTCGGACACGAGGAAGTTCATGATGGCCGCAACCAGGCCTTTGCGGTCAGAGCATTCGAGTAGGAGAACAGCTTTCGTCATCGCAGGTGTATCTTACACACCTCAAACCGATGAAGGGGTGACGTCTGGCTGCAGCCGGCGGAAGAAGAAGTACGACGCACCCCACAGTACGCCGGTGCCTACCGACCAGCTCCATGCTGCGATCCCATCACCAACGGCGAGATGAGCGATCAATGCTGAGACAAGCGTGATGGCGAAACCTGCGTAGGCCCACTCCTTGAGCCGCGCCGGAACCATGGGAATGAGCAGCGCCGCGAGGCCCGCAAACTTGGCCCACGAGAGCTCGATGCGGAAGTAACCAGGGAAGCCGAGATGGGTGAAGGTCTCGGCTACCTGGGGCAGTTTCAATTGAGCGTATGCAGTGAAGCCCATCTGCAGCGCAAAGATCACGGTGGAGATCCAGAAGCCGAGGAGCAGACCCTTGGAGATTCTCATTGCATGTCTCCCGCAAGCACACGCTCCAGGCCGCCAAGGAACTTCTGCCAGCCGTAGTTCGCTCCTTGAAACGCCGTCTGCTGATCGGGACGGAAGCCAGAGTGCTCCATGCGGAGATGCGTGCCTCCCGGTGTCGGCGCCAGCGTGAAGAGCACCACGCTTTCAAGCCCGAGAGCATTCCAGCTATACGAGAGCTGCTTCAACGGGTCGACAACCAATACCTCGCAGTCGATCACGCCATCCCACTGCGGCATCGGCTCAGAGCGGAACTGAAACTTGTGTCCAACTGTCGGCGCGAAGTCATTCTTCAACAGCCACTGCGCAATGAGTGGAGTTTCAGTGAGTGCCCGCCACAGCTTTTCCGGTGTGTGGGGAAAGACTCTCTCGATCACAAGGGAGCGCGTATTTTCTGCGGAGTTGCTCATGGTTCCATCCTCTCTAGAAGGGCTTCCAGGCGATCAAACTTGTCGCTCCAGAAGGTGCCGTAGTGCTGCAGCCAGTCCACCATCGGCGCTAGAGCATCGGGCTGCGCGCGATAGTGCGTCTCGCGTCCTTCGCGGCGATGCCGTACCAGCTTTGCCCGCTTCAACACAGTCAGGTGTTTAGAGACAGCAGGCTGCGATACGCCTGCATAGCGGGTCAATGCGTGAACGGTCTGTTCCCCCTGCCGGGTCAGCTCTTCGAAGATCGACCTGCGAGTCGGATCTGCGAGAGCCCGAAAGACGTGGTTGGCATGGGCTGCTTTCACATTGAAACCATAGCCAAATGGTTATGGTTTCGTCAAGAGGTGAATCGTGTGTCATCTTTGTCCGGATGCCAACGAATTTGCTCGCGGGGTGATGTCCTTAGGGAGATAGGCCCGGCCTTTCCCTGCTCGCAGGTATGCAGACAATCGCCTTGCATTGGGAGTTATAGAGCGGGCCTTCAGCCCTTGGATTTTCAATGTGCCGGAGACCTGGGGCGTTGCCCCAGGCTGATATAGAGCGCGCCTTCAGCGCTCAGAGCCATGGCACCGTTGTTTGTCATTTCGGAGCCGAGAAATTGTTTTTGTCGTTTCCCAGTCCGGGTGCCCCGCCCTCGCAACGCTAGGGTGGGCAAGGAACGCCATGAATTCCTAACAAAGCACAAAATAAATTTGTCGATGCGCAGCATGGTGTTTCCCAGAGTCTGTTCGCAATGGCAGTGTTATTTCACATCAACACGCGTGAATCCCAGTCCGTTCAACATCGTAGTCACGGTCGCCTGAGCGTTGCGTTTGGCGTTGTCGAGGATGCCGTCTTTCAGCGCCGCCTGTTTCAACTGGTCCTCGGCTTTAGCGCGGGTCTCCGTCTCAAGATTCTGATCTGCCGGCACGAAGAGACCTGTCGTCCGCAGATAGACGCGTGTCTTCTGGTTGTCGATATTGGCGGAGAAGAGCTCTGAAGGCGGCAGCTCCACATGGATGGCGCCGTTCGCGACTCTCACATCTTCAGGTTTCAGCTTGGCGAGATCGACACCGGCGATTGCCTGTCCATGCACGACCAAGAGCAGGCGGTCGCCGAAAAGGAGGTCGGGCAACACATCGTTGCCGCGCTTGCCTTCGACGATGGTGTCCATCGAATAAGAGACCGTCTCCAGACGTCGCAACGACTGAATCTTCTCGATGACCACCGGCACCGAAGTGTCATAACTTACGGGCCGGCCTAACAGCAGGGAAGCGATGCGCCCGGAGGCGCCCGTGACCGCATGCCGCAGATAAAGGACGGTCGCTACCGATCCCACTAGAAAGACAACGGCTAGCGCTATGACAAAACGCCCCGCCCGTCCGCTACGCTTCCGTTCCTCAACCATGGCAAGAAGTTGGATGCGTGTTTTTCGTGGTGTCTGAACACAAAAATTGCATCTAATGAAATGAAAGTAGTAAGGAGAAAGGTTTAAAAATGTACGTCCCCCTGAAGTCTCTCCGTGCAGCACTTTTATTTGCGGCGGTGGCAACAGCTTCCGCGTATGCGCAGCCAGGTCATGGCCAGCCTCCCCCGGGGCATGGCGGAATCCCACCAGGTCAGGCTAAGAAGATGGATCGCGGCGATCTTCCGCCGGGCCAGGCCAAAAAGATGGACTGGCGTTTCCGCGGTGACGAGCGTGAGCACTTCCGTGGATATTACGAGCAGGATGCTCGCCGGTGGCAGAGACGTCATCGCCCGAACTTCTATGCCGGCTACGCGATTCCCCGCACCTATGTGGTGCAGACGGTGCCTCCGGCCTACTACAGCGGCCTGCAGCCGCCTCCGCCGGGATACCGGTATGGCTACTACGAGGGCTACGTTGTGGCTTACAACCCAACTACCCGCGTGATCGCTGATGTAGTGGATCTGGTGGGAGCTCTTTCCGGCCGCTAAGCGCGATATCGATCGAAATAGAAAAGCACCGCGATGAGCGGTGCTTTTCTACTCTGCGAACTGGTTATTTGCTATTCAGCCAGTGCTGTTGGCTGCCCTGCCGTCAACGGCGCTTCTTTCTGCCCACGGTTCTTGTAGCTGGCAGCAACGAAGTCGCGGAAGATTGGGTGTGGCTCCAGCGGCTTCGACTTGAACTCAGGGTGGAACTGAACGCCGATAAAGAACGGATGCGTAGGGATCTCAACAATCTCCACATAGGTCGCATCCGGCGTGGTTCCAGTCAGGCGCAGGCCGCCGCCGGTGAGCACTGCTTCGTACTCGCGGTTGAACTCATAGCGATGACGATGGCGCTCGCTGATCTCAGTTGCGCCATATGCCTTGGCGGCCAGCGAATCCGGCTCCATCACGCAGGTCCAAGCGCCCAGGCGCATGGTGCCGCCCATCTCTTCCACTCCAATAAGCTCACGTAACTTATAGATGATGCGGTGTGGCGTTGCAGGGTCAAACTCGCCCGAGTTGGCGCCGGCCAGACCGCAGACGTTGCGGGCATATTCGATGCAGGCAGTCTGCATGCCCAGACAGATACCGAAGTAGGGAACCCTCTCTTCACGCGCATAACGAATGGCGTTGAGCATGCCTTCGATGCCGCGCTTGCCGAAGCCGCCGGGCACCAGGATTCCGTCGAAGTCGCGCAGCTGCTCACGGTAGCTGTTGTCTTCGGTCTCCAGACCTTCGGCCTCGATCCAGGTAACGCGCAGCTTTAGGTTGTGTTGCAGAGCGCCGTGAATCAATGCTTCTTTCAGCGACTTGTAGCTGTCCTCGTACTCCACATACTTGCCGACGATGCCGATGTGGACCTCGTCCTTGGGATTGTGGGCGCGGTGTACCAGGTCCCGCCACTTGGAGATGTCGGCCGGCTTGGCATCAATGCGCAGATACTTCAGGATCAGCTCATCGGCCTTCTCGGCAGCGAAGGCGATGGGAAGTTCATAGATGGTGTCGACATCGCGCGCGGCGATGACGGCGGCTTCCTCCACATTGCAGAAGAGGGCGATCTTCGACCGCATGTCGCGAGGCAGGTTGCGCTCGCTGCGGCAGAGCAGCACATCCGGCTGGATACCAATGGAGAGCATCTCCTTCACGGAGTGCTGTGTGGGCTTGGTCTTCAGCTCCTGCGCGGCGGCGATCCAGGGAACCAGGGTCACGTGCACGAAGCAGGTATTGTCTCGGCCAAGATCCTGCCGCATCTGGCGGATGGCTTCGAGGAAGGGCAGCGATTCAATGTCGCCGACCGTGCCGCCGATCTCGACGATGGCGACGTCGCAGTCAGCCGCGACCTTGCGCATGGCGCTCTTGATCTCATTGGTGACGTGGGGAATCACCTGCACGGTCTTGCCCAGGTAGTCACCGCGGCGCTCCTTGGTGATGACCTGCTCATAAATACGGCCGCTGGTCAGGTTGTTATCGCGCGACAGGCGGGCATGGGTGAAGCGCTCATAGTGGCCCAGATCGAGGTCGGTCTCGGCTCCATCGTCGGTGACAAAGACCTCGCCGTGCTGGAAAGGCGACATGGTGCCGGGGTCGACGTTCAGGTAGGGGTCAAACTTCATAAGATTGACCCGAAGACCACGCGCCTCCAGCAGGCTGCCGATCGAGGCCGCAGAAAGCCCCTTACCCAGGGAAGACACAACTCCGCCCGTTACAAAGATGTATTTCGCCGACATCTCCGCCTCCACATATTCAGTTGTTCAGGTTTGGCTCCACAGGGGTGCACGATCCATTATAGCTGTTTTCGCGGAGGACAAAAACGGCTCCGGAGGTTCGCTCCGGAGCCGCTGTGGTGTCATCCAACCGTTGTTGAGGTGCCGGGGGAGGGCAACTCGAACGAAAACCGGGGGAGGGCTATTAGAAGTTGAACGACACCTGCCCGTTGATTGTGCGTGGCGAAACAAAGTGTGTTCCGCTGAACGTCGACAAAAAGTTATATAGCGCAAACTTGTTTGTCAGATTCACAACTGTCAGGCTTATGTTCGTTTTGATTCGGTCCTTATGGAAAAGGTTGTCCCATCCCAGACCGGCATCGAACATCGTGCGCGGAGCGATGCGGGGCGGGGTGCGGTCGTCGTCCTCGGTCCCGGGAGCCGGGATAGACAGCAGGGGGGAAGAGAGCAGGTTAGGGGCGCAACTCGAGAGCGGTGCATTCAAGGTCGCACGCACGCCGTTGCAGGTCAGCGCGATCTGCTGCTGCTGGTCGGCGGTCAGGTAGGCCAGGTCCACCGGACTAGTGGTATCGGTGGCGAAGGGTGCATTGCCGGCGACCAGACCGCTCTCATACCGCCAGGTCAGGCCTGCCCATCCACCTTCCTTCTTCGGCTGCCATTGCAGATGCGTGGTCTGCTGGAAGGCCTGATCATGATCGATACGGAAGACGGTAGCATCGGTCACGCCGGGGTCGTTGAACAGAATGCCGCCAACCTCCGGCCCGAAGAAGCGGGAACGGGTGTGACCCAGTACGGAGTACGCCGAGAAGCCTTTGACGTTCGGTACGTTGACCTTGATGCCGAAGCCATCGATCTTCGACTTCTTCCACTGGATCGGGAAGGCCAGCGGCGTGTTGAACAACACGCTGAAGTCGAAGTCACGGTCGGTGTACTTCCAGAAGTACTCCCCGGTGAGGACGAAGTGCTTGCCGAAGCCCTGCTCGAAGCCGACGTTGTACTGGTCGCGGCCGGCAGGTTTCAACGCCTCGGCGGCAAAGACACCGTTGGAGAGGCCGCCGACACCAGTTGAGCTGGAGGCGATGAGGTTTTCGTTATATGGAGTCAGGAACAGCTTGCCATAGCCGGCGCGCAGCACCGTATTGGTCTGTTTGACCTGGTAGCTGAGACCGAGACGAGGCTGCACCATCGACCGGCTGCTCAGGCCGCTGTAGTTGTCCGCACGGACTCCAAGCTGCAACTCGATTCCGCGCCACAGCAGCGAGTCCTGGACGTAGAGAGCTTCCTGCTTGATGTCGGTACGGCCATTGAAGCGGTAGAGCGAACCGCCGCGGGTCAGATCGAAGGGAGCCAGGTTCGGGTTGTACTCGTCGCTGCTGGGATCGTTATAGCTGGGATCGGTGATGCCCAGCGAGAAGCCCTCATGCAGGAAGGTGTGGTAGAAGTTGGCGCCCACTTTTAGCGTGTTGATGCCTTTGGTCCACGAGAAATCGGTCTTGATGCCCGCGTTCTGCAGACGGCGCGACTGCGACAGCGTCGCAGGCAGATCGTTGAAGACGTTGTCCGACGGATAGTAGTGGAAGTTGTCCTGACGCAGGTACGGGTTCACGCTGAACAACATGCTGGGGTTCAGCACATGAGTCCAGCTCGGCGAGATGTTGTAGCTCAGGATCTTGGCGCGCTGATCTTGTCCGGCGGCCTCCTGGTCGTACTGGTTTGGTGTCTGGAACCACGAGCGCGAGGCAGAGAGGTTGAGCTGGAAGGTATTGCGATCGTCCGGCTTGAAGTCGAAGCGGTCAAAGAAGTTCTGGTTGTTGCCGTGCGCATGCAGCGGGCGGAACTCCGCTGTATCCAGATACCGGCCGCTATTGACGCCGTCGAGGCTGACGAAGTTGCCGAAGTGCTGGGTGCCGACGCCGACAGCGCCGGAGAGCGTCGCCGATCCGAAGCTGCCGTAACTGGCGGAGATGGTTCCAGTTGGTTTCTTGGAGTCGAGTCCGGAACGGGTCGTGGTCTGCACCACCAGGCTGGCCTTATCTCCGTACTCTGCCGGAGGAATGCCCTCAATCACATTGACGGATTGAATGGCATTCACGCTGAGCTGGTTGCCAAAGACGCGGCTCTGCTGGTCGCTGACCGGCTGGCCGTCAATGGAGTAGGTTGTGTCGGCGTGTTCACCCATCGGATGGAAGAGACCGTTCGAGTCCGAGGCGATGCCCGGTGTGCTGAGTGTGACCAGCGAGCTGAGGGGAGCCGCCGTGCTCTCGGTCGGCAGCTTCTCATAAAGGCTGCGGTCGATAGCGGTGCTCGCAACCGGATCGCGATTGATCAGGTCTTCGGCATCGGCTTCGACCGTCACGATCACATTTCCGGCAAAGACGGCCAGATGGAAGTCGAGCGAGGCAATCGCCGCGGAACGCAGCTGCACGTCCGAGGCCTGCGGCTGAAATCCTTGTGCGGCGGCACTGGCGTGGTAGCGGCCGAAGGGAAGATTGCTGACGGTGTAGCGGCCATCACTGCCGGTGGTCGAGGTCTGGGCGTGACCGCTGACCGGGTTGGTGATGGTGACCAATGCGCCGGAGATTACGGCTCCGGTGGAATCTGTGACAACGCCACTGACACTGCCCGCCGTACCCTGGGCGTATGCGCGAGCGGAAAGCAGAACAATTCCGCTCAGTACGAGCAGAAAAAGCTTCTTCATGGGAACTCCTGTCTTCTGGTGAAAAAACGCGCTATGTAAGGGAGCCTTCGCTGGTGAGCGATGGCAGCCCTCGCCTACAGAGCGATCGTTGTCACGGACGGAGGAGGACGGCTGGCCAGCCCATGCGCCCACAGCAGACGGCGGCGCGTATCGATGGCCGGTCCCTGTACCGTACCGACGTGCATCACAGGCTCGGGAGTCACATGCAGGGAAGTGGGCAACGCCGAGTGCATGGCCACGCACAGCGGGCAATGATCGGTAGGTGCAGACTGGCGCTGATCGCGCGACTGCTTCACCATATCCGGGTGCGTGTGGCACAGCTCAACCGTGCTGGCCACCATGATCAGAAGCATGCACAACACGGCAACCCAGCGCATCCACGTGCGCCGCTCGCCAGCATTGATCTGTCGTAGCATGCTCATAGAACTGACCGTATCACAGTTGCGAAAGCACACACGAATACGTCTAACCGTGTGGCCACTTATGTTGAAGACGCTTCTAAGTACGAAAATGTCGCACTCCCTGGCGCTTATCTTCTGCCTGAGCGGCGGTTTAGCTTGCCTAAGCTGTGGTCTGGCTGTCGCTCAGCAGCCTTATAACGGCCCTCAGCGCACCCGTCTCGTCCTGAAAGACGGCAGTTATCAGGTAGTGACCAGTTACCATATCTCCGGCAAAAACGTGGTCTACACCTCGGCTGAGCGCGGCGGGAGCCAGGAAGAGATCCCTTCCAATCTGATTGATTGGGAGGCGACCGAGAGGTACCAGAAGGATCACGCTCCCGGCGCTGCTCAGGCTGCACAAAATAAGGTGCAACTCGACCCCGAGCTCCAGAAGGAAGAGGCCGATCTGCGTGCCCGTACGCCTGATGTAGCACCCAACCTGCGTCTGCCGGAGGACACTTCGGTTCTTGCTTTGGATACGTTCCACGGCACTCCAGAGCTGGTGCCGCTGGCTCAGTCCTCGGGAGAGCTGAATAAGCAGACGGCTCACAACATCCTGAAGGCCGCCATCAACCCGCTCTCTACCTCGCACCAGGTCGTGGAGCTGAAGGGCTCACGCTCGCCCATCCAACTGCATGTGCCCGACGGCCCGCTATATATCCGTGTCGGTGACGACGACACGGACGGGCCCGCGAACGCCTTCGAGGTCAACACTCACGGCGCCAAACAGCAGCAGGTTCCGATTGGCGGATCGGACAAGAGCACCTACGTCATCGTTCGCTGCGATGTGCGGCGCGATGTGCGTATCGTCTCCAGCTTCAACATCTCGATGATCGGCACCACCAAGCGGCAGGAGGATGTGATCCCCACCACGGTCGAGATGCTGCCCGGCGGCCACTGGATGAAGCTCACGCCAAAGGAGCAGCTCGACTTCGGCGAGTACGCCCTGTTGGAGATCCTCAACGAGAAAGAGATCAACCTCGGCGTATGGGACTTCGGCGTTCACCCCAACGCCCCCGAAAACCGCGAGGCAATTAAGCCGCAGGAACGGAAGAAGGCGACGCTGGGGATAAGGAAACCGATTGAATAATGGAATGATTGAATCATTGAAGAATGGAATAATCCCGCGGAGCACGTCTGCTTCGATAGGTCGATGACCCCCGATTATTCAATCATTCAATTCTGCTGCTCCAGCAGCTTTATGTGCGCTACATGGTGCTTCGAGTGCCAGGCGTAGATCAACGTCAGATGCTCAACGGTCCAAGGTGCTGGTTGTTCCGGATGCTGCAGCAGGCGCTGCCACTGAGTGTCGTCGAGTGATTCGAGAACCGCAGCCCAGCGGGTGTGAAGAGCTTTCAGGAGATTTACGCTGACCTCGACGTCGAGGCTATTGTCCGGGAGCTCAGCCCAGGCCTTCTCGTCGTATGGGCGAATCACGGGCTTCTCTTCCGTCAACGCCAGCTTCAGCCGTGTAATGGCGTTCAGATGCGAATCCGCGATGTGATGCACCAGTTGACGTACTGTCCATCCGCCTTCGCGATACGGAGTATCGAGCTGTGCTTCGCTCAGCCGGGCGAGCGCGGCGGTGAGCTTCTCCGGAAGTGCGGCAATCTCAGCGATCGCTTCCTTGCGGTGCGCGGGCGTGATGGTTTCTGGACGTGAAAACTTCCCGATGGGATAACGCGGATCGGCAACGGCAGTAGTCATGCGCTCACGGTAGCATGGGCATATGCAGGTGATTTCGCGGAAGTTTCGATGGTTTCTATTGGCGCTGACGATGGGTGCTTCCACGCTGGTGCATGCCCAGGGAAAGCTCGGCTTCGATCGCAACGACTATCCTGGAGACGCCGCCCTGCGCGCCGCGAAATCGCGCTTCGCCTTCACCGGCTACTGGCTTAACAATCCGCCCGGAGAGACAGGCAATACCTGGGTCGGGAAGCGCACAACCGTTCGGGGCATGGGCTATGGCTTCCTGATTCTGTGGAACGGAAAGCGGGATGCGCAGATCAAGGCTGCCGCGAAACGTGGTGTGAAGCCAGAGCAGCTGGGCAAACGCGAAGGAACAGCGGCGGTAGCAGCTGCAAAGCGAGAAGGGTTCCCCGCAGGTGCAGTGATCTTTGTGGATCTGGAAGAGGGAGGACGTCTGCTCGAAGAGCAGCGTGCCTACGCGCTGGGATGGACAGAAGCTGTGGCGGCCGCAGGCTATACGCCAGGAGCGTACTGCAGCGGACAGCCAGTGGATGAAGGGGGCGGGGTCCACATCACCACAGCCGAAGATATCTCCACCTGGGTGAAGAAACTCAAGCTGCACGAGGTCGTGCTATGGGTGTGGCAGGATACCTGTGCTCCTGCTGGGCCTGCGCCGGGCTGTGTGTCGAACGCACCCAGACTAAGCGACAGCGGAACTCAGAATGCGACGGTGTGGCAGTTTGCCCAGTCGCCGCGACGGCCCGAGAATACAGCGAGCTGCGCGAAGACATATGCCACTGATGGGGAGTGCTATGTCCCCGAGATGCCGGGGATACACCTCGACTTAAATGTCAGCAATTCCTCTGACCCTTCCAGAGGACGCTGACGCGGACATACTTCGAAGAGATGACTGGGGATTACGCCCAGGAGTCGGAGCGCTCACGACGCAGTACGCGATCGTTGACTGCGGCTGGGGTTAGACCGTCGACCTTCGGGGTGTAGCGCACGTGGCCACGATCCCGGCTATATACGGTGTACTCACACTGAGAACACGCCCACGGAAAGAGCCGGAAGATCTGGCAAAAATACCGTTGCAGGGCGGATTCCGTACCCCGGCGGTTGAAATGGCCTTGGCGGCAGTTGGGGCAAATAGCCGTAGCAGGATTGGACATCATGCTGCTAAACATTCTCCTTCGCCGGATTTGGGGATAGTTGTGCATGTAGTGTGCCAAAACGTAAGCCTCTGATTTCACGTAGCTTCACCCTGGTTATCGGCAGCCGGCGCGAAAAATTTAGGGAGCCGCGTGGCACATTTTTCCGCGGCAAGGGGAACTAAGCGACCTGGACTGGAAGGGTTGGTGACAGGTCTCGGAGGGGTAAAGTAAACAAATATGGATCCGCAGCCGCAACTCTCTCGCACACTTGCGATCGATATCGGGGACACCTTTGTCGGTCTCGCCATGACGGACCGGTTGGGGGTGACGATTGAGCCTCTGTTCACGCTGCGTCGCACCCGGCTGAAAGACGATGCGAAGAACATAGCTCGTCTTGTCCGCAAGCATGAGATCACCGAGATCGTTGCCGGGTTGCCGCTCAACATGGATGGGACCGAAGGCAAGCGTGCACTTGCGTCGCGAGAGTTTGCTGACGCTGTTGCACAGGCCGCCGGGATCGCCGTGGTGTATTTCGACGAACGGCTGACGACACGCGAAGCTCACGAACGGCTGAACCAGGCGGGCTACGGTACACAGAACCGCAAAGAGGTGCTGGACCAGGTGGCGGCTGTTGTCCTGCTCGAAAGCTACCTCGCCGAGAAGGTTTACCGAGCCGCCCGCGCGACACCGCCCGTCGTATAATCAGGTTTCCAAGGATTAGCCGCATGCGGGCGCTGCCCTCGCGTGGTTCCAATAGCGCGCGGGGAAGCGCTTATTTCATTTCAAAGGCTCGAAACGAAATGCCCGAACACATCAAAAAGAGGCTCGAAGAAGAGATCAAGCAGCTGGAGTACGAGCTGACGACCGAGCTACCCGCCGAGATCAAGAAGGCGGTTGCCCTTGGCGACCTGAGCGAGAACGCTGAGTATCACATGGCCAAGCAGCGGCAGGAGTTTGTGAACGCCCGCCTCGGCCAGTTGAAGAAGCGTATGGCCGAGCTGTCGCTGGTCAACCTGGCGAATATCCCCAACGACAGGGTTGGTTTCGGATCCACCGTGGTGGTTTTTGACTCCAGCAAGGACGAAGAGTTGACCTACAAGCTGGTTACCAGCGAGGAGTCGGATGTGGCCAAGGGGCTGATCTCGACGACCTCACCGATCGGTCGCTCTTTGGTTGGTAAAGAAGTCGGCGATATCGCCACCGTGGTTACCCCTAGCGGTAAGCGTGAGCTGGAGGTTCTGAAGCTCACGACAATTCACGAAGCGTCGGAATAATAGAACGGACCGGTTGCGCGGCTCTCCAACGGGAGCGCCGCGCCTTTATCTGTTTCCTTCCGGTGGCCCGATTTTGGCTCATTTGCCAGGGGCATTTAGACTAGAGAGCGGTAACACAATGACCTGGACAAGTGCATTTGGACGAGCCTGTGGCTGGTTGCTGCAGAAGATCGTGAACGGTCTGGCGCTCTCCCGTATCTCCCCGAACACGCTTACCTTCGTCGGTTTGATCATCAATATCGTCGCGGCCTTCTTCTTTGGGTACGCGCGCCGGGCGAATGCCGATCGCATGTTTCTCTATGCCGGCCTGGTGATCATCGGTGCGGGACTCTTCGACATGGTCGACGGCCGTGTCGCGCGGCAGACCAATCAGGTTTCGGTCTTCGGAGCCTTCTTCGACTCCGTCATTGACCGCTACTCCGACGTGGCGCTTTTCTTCGGCCTGCTGGTCTTTTATGCCCGTGGCAACCGGTTCTTCTATGTCTTCCTGGCGGCCTTCGTCATGACGGCCAGCCTGATGGTCAGCTACACCCGCGCCCGCGCCGAGGCCCTGATCGGTCAGTGCAAAGTAGGTTTCATGGAGCGGCCGGAGCGCATCGTGCTTATCATCCTGGGCGCCCTGTTTAACCACTGGGGAACGATGGCTCCCGCCTTGTGGGTGCTGGCGGTGCTCTCGACCATCACGGTCATCCACCGGATCCGGTTCACGTATCTCGAGACCGAACGGCGCAAATTGCAGCCGACGACGTAGAGCCTTATCAAGAGTGAAAGGGTTCGAGCAGGCTCGAACCCTTTTCTTTTCGGTCGGCCGGGATGTTTTAGGTTGTCATCCTGAGCCTCAGGCGAAGGACCCGCTTCACCCCCGAAATCCTCCGCCGGTATGTTTCCCGTTAGAGAGGTCCACCTCAAACGGCACCTCTTTGTCGGCCATCATGTCCCATCCCATGCCGTTCAGGATGTTTCCGTCCACGGCGCCGAGGGTCAGACCCTCCCAGGTCAGCTTTCCGGTCTCCCAGGCCAGGCCATTCGCCCCCCAGGCAATGACGGTGTGGAAGCCGGCGAAGAGCAGCAGGCCTGCCTCGACGGCTGGCACCACCTCGGTGACGGGCCGTTGCGGGACCAGAGCGGCCTGGTCTGGCGCGAGCGTGTCCACAATGCAGACGTAGCCTCCGGAGACCAGGCAGATCTCCTGCGGCCGGGGGCAGCTCCAGATGCCGGAGGGTAATGCAGGATCGGCAAACCCCCGGGCGCAGGTTGCCAGGAATTCACCGCCGGATGAGGGCTTCACCAGAACATACATCGCGCCGCGCGCAAGTGCGTCTTCTTCGCCCGGAACAGCGCGGGGATAGGTGAACTGCCGTGCGGGAGCGATGAGCGGGGACCCGGTGAGTACCTGGGCCCGCCAGTCTGCGGGGAAGGGATGCGTGAGACTCACACCCTCAAGCTTATTCTCCGGGAATGTGAGTTGCGTAGGTCTCCCACTTGGAGGTCAGTTCGTGCAACACCCTGCTGCCGACGCGCCACGCATTTTCGACGGCGGGCCGGGTACCGATGTAGGGCGAGTTCACGCTCTCGATCGGGGTGTGGTCAGGGCGCGGCATGGAGAAGTTCGATCCGGTACGCAGCACCATCAGCCGCTGATAGTCGACTCGCTTCATGCGATCCAAACGCTTCATCGCTTCGGTGAAGCCGGAGTCTTCCATCTCGGTCATCACAAAGTTGCCCTGGCCGTCGGTGAAGAGCTTCACCCAGTCGTTGGCAAAGTCAGTCATCAGCTTGCCGTGCCAGTAGCTGTCAGAGGCGAAGGTGTCGCCGATCATCACCATGGGCGGCTTCTGGGCGTTGGGATAGCCGGTGAATCCCTTGCGGAACTCGGCAACCTCGGGTGAGTCCAGAAGCGGAGTGTCCTTGGTGAGGTTGTAGGCCCAGGCGGTCAGTTTGGTGTTGAGCTTATAGGCGTTGACGCGGTCGCGGATTACACCGCCGGAGGGCGGGAGCTTGTTCGGCTCGTGGGCGCCGATGGCGAAGTAGCCGGTCGGCCAGTCTTTCGGCATCTCACGCGGATCGATGTAGCGTGAGATGTCGTTGACGACATAGTTGGCCCATGCGGCGGAGCCGATGCCGGCGTCGGCGGGATCGACTCCAGCAATGCCGTTCACCAGCCAGTAGGCGTGGGTGAGGTCGAAGCGAGGGTCCGTGCCCAGGGCCATCAGCGAGGTGGTGGCGTTTACCAGCGTGGTGCCGCTCAGGATGCCCAGAACGGTGTGCTCCGGGTTGGTGCGAATGAGATGGATGCCGCCGGGGAAGTCGAGTGTTTCAGTCAGATGTTCGCGCTCGACCCAAAGCTGGAACTCACCGGGGATGTCGCCCTCGTCCTTGCCGATCTCAAAGGTGGTGACGATGACGGCTTTGATAGGCCACGGCTTCTGGGCCTGCTGGGCCTGCTGGGCCTGTTGGGCCGATTGGGCGCAGAGCATGGGGGAAGCAAAGGAAAGCAGACAGACGGCGGCGCTACGAAGGTACGGCAACATGCAGATTGGCTCCTGGTTAGGGCGAGAATAGCATCTGAGAAGGTATGGCATCGCTTGAGATCCATCGCGGAGACATTACGAAACTGGCGGTCGACGCCA
>JAEKKE010000631.1 GCA_019510535.1 Acidobacteriota bacterium | reverse complement strand
GACACCATCTGCTGCGCGACCGGGACGCATGGCGTCGATAAGACAACGGGGACCTCCTTTGTGCTTGGGTCGTACTTCGCGAAGACGCCTGCCATCGTGCGCGAGCGCGATATCCAACCGCTGACACAGCAGCTTGCGGAGTTCTTCAACGATCCGCTGCATGATCCCCTGATGCAGGGCAACAAGCCGACCGGCAATGTCGTACAGACGGGCTGGGCTATGGCGACAGGCGCCTGCGGAGGCCGCGGCATCGGGTCAGCCTACTTCCTGCTGCAGCCGACGAATACCAATCACAAGAATAACTTTCCGTTCGCTGAACCGTTTGTCGCCAAGCAATACCATCTGAGCAATGTGGCGCTTGTTCCCTGGTACACCGGCCAGAGCGGGAACTATAGCTTTCCTGACAAAAGCGCTCTGCCGGCTCCGGCAAAGCCATGCGGCGCACGGCGTCCGGATAACTCCACCAGCGGCAGCGTACCCACCGCTGCGGCGATACCGAACGATCAGCCTGGCACGCATCGGCTGATCGGCTACTGGAACGGCTCACGCGATTTCAAGCTGACCGACGTTGCGCCGCAGTGGGACATCATCATTGAGGCATTCGCCGTGCCCGACCACTCGGCTCCGGAAGGCACACTGAAGTTCACGCCACCGAATGGCTACACACCGGAACAGTTGCAGGCCGATATTGCCCAGATGAAGTCGAAGGGCAAGAAGGTGATGATCTCGCTGGGTGGCGGCGGCCAGTTCTTCTCGATGGAAAAGCCCGAGAGCGTGACTACCTTTGTGGATGCGGTTTCGAAGATCGTCTCGCAGTATGGCTTTGACGGCGTGGACATCGACTTCGAGACGCCGTCGCTGGATATCGATGCCAATGACCATGACTTCCGGCATCCGACTACGCCTTCGATTGTGCATCTGATCGAAGGTCTGCGGCAGTTGCACGATAAGTTTGGCTCGGGGTTCATGATCAGTCTCGTGCCCGAGGGCACGCAGATTCCCGCGGCAGCCGTTGTCTATGGCGGACAGTTCGGCAGCTATCTGCCACTGGCCTATGGGCTACGCGACATCCTGTCGTTTGTCGATGTGCAGGACTACAACACGCCTCCTCTGCAGGGCCTTGATGGCGAGATCTATCAGGCTGCGACGACCGACTATCACGCCATGATGACGGAGTTGGTGCTGCATGGCTTCGCCGTTGCCGGAAACCCGAACCTGATGTTTCCTCCGATTCCAGCGGACAAAGTGGCCGTGGGCTTCCTGACCGGATATGAAGAGCCGGCGACGATGAGCGCAGGCGTTGAGTATCTGCTCACCGGCAAAAAGCCCGCGGATGCGACCTACAAGCTCGTACATCCGGCAGGTTATCCAGGGTTGCTGGGTGCGATGTATTGGACGATCGATGCGGACCGGCGCGAGAACTATAA
>JAEKKE010000630.1 GCA_019510535.1 Acidobacteriota bacterium | reverse complement strand
CCGAATCCGAAGCCCGCTCGTGCGACGGTGAAGGTTGCCGGCCTGATCGGCGATGCCAAGATTGAGATCTCGGCGATTGCTGTAAAGCAGTAGACGAAATCGAGCTAAAAACGAACGGCAGCCCATCACGTGACGTGTGGGCTGCCGACGTTATTTGGGGTTACTTCCAGCCGCCGCCGAGTGCGGCGTAGAGCTGTACCAGCGTGAGTGCTTCGTTCTGTTGCGCGGTTACAAGATTGAGCTGGGCGTTGTAGAGATTGGTGTCGTTGGTTAGAACTTCTAAGTAAGCGGTGGAGCCGCCCTGGTAGCGCATGCGGGCGAGACGAACGGAGTCTTCGGCGGAGGCTACAAGTTTTTGCTGTTGCTCTCGTGAGGCCTTGGTTTTGTTCATCGCGATAAGGGCGTTCGATACATCGCGCAGGGCTCCGGCGATGGTCTGCTGGTAGCTGATGATGAGCTCTTTCTGCTGCTCCTGTGAGAGCTGCAGTTGGCCGCGCAGTTTGCCTCCCATGAAGAGCGGTTGAGAGAGTTGGCCGATGCCGTAGATGGTGCGGCTGTCGGTGCTGAAGATGTTGCTCAGGCTGTCGCCGCCGACACCGGCGGAGCCGGTGATGGTGAGCTGCGGGAAGAACTGCGCCCGAGCGATACCGATCTGTGCATTCGCTGCGATCAACTGCGTCTCAGCCTCTTGGATGTCCGGACGGCGCTCCAGGAGTTGTGAGGGCATGCCAACGGGAACGTCCTGCGGTCGCGGAGCGAGTACGTTGTCCGCATGGCGGGCGATGGGTCCGGGGTTGCGGCCGAGGAGAATGCTGAGGGAGTTCTCCTGCTGCGCGATCTGTTGTTCGAGCTGCGGGACCTGTGCGGTGGCCGTGTAGAGAAGCTGTTCGGCCTGGCGTTGGTCAGAGAGCGGAGCAGAACCGGCATTAGTCAGCGTCGAGGTGAGTTTTAGAGACTCTTCCCGCGCCTTGACGGTCTGCTTCGTGATCTCGAGCTCGCGGTCGAGCGCGCGTAGCTGCAGATACGACGTGGTGATCTGTTGCACAAGGGTGACACGCACCGCGCGCTCTGCCCAGACCTGGTTTAGCAACTTCGCACGCTGCACGTCGGTCTGCTTGCGGTAGAGTCCCCAGAAGTCCGGAACCCAGCTAATTCCCAAGTTCAGACCACCGAACGCCAGCGGGCTGGAGATGTTGCCGAGCGACGAGGGGATATCGGCGCCGATGCCGTTGCCGCCCGCGGTGATCTGCGGGAACTGTCCGGCGCGGGTGACCTTCACCTGTGCCTGTTGCTCCAGGATTCGCTGTGCGGCGATGCGCACATCGAAGCTGTTGCCCATGGCCTCTTTGATCAGCGCCTGCAGCTCCGGTTCCTGAAAGGCTTCGGGCCACGTCTTATCGCCTAGCGATGCCTGTGTGTTGGTGGCGA
>JAEKKE010000635.1 GCA_019510535.1 Acidobacteriota bacterium | reverse complement strand
TGGGGACATCCTGCCGTAGTACACACGTCTGCGGGTATGCGCTCCGCCGTTGTCGGTCTGCCGGCCAACTTCGACACCGCGCAGTTCCACTTCCCGACCGACTTCCGGTCGCCGGCCACGCTGAACGTCGGCGCCGGCTCGGCCGAAGAGGTCGCCGCCATGGGTATCAAGTCCGGAGACTTCGTTACCATTCCCAAAACCTTCCATAATCTGCTGAACCGGCGGGTCTCCATCCGCAGCCTGGATGATCGGGTCGGCTGCGCCGCCTTGGTTCGCGCCGTGTGGGAGCTGGGCGAGAAGCCGTCCCGCAATCTAACCTTCGTCTGGTCGACCCGCGAAGAGCTCGGCCTCTTAGGTGCGGTGGCTTACGCAGAATCGTCGGCCAAAGCCGGAATCACCCCGGCGACAGTCTTCGCGATCGATACCTTCGTCTCGTCCGACTCGCCGCTCGAGTCCAAACGCTACGCCGACGGCGTTTTGGGGCAGGGCTTCCTGGTCCGTGCCATCGATAACTCGAATATTGTTCCCTGGGCCGATGTGCAGCAGGTGCAGGCCATCGCCACAGCTCACCATATTCCGGTACAGTACGGCGTAACCGGAGGAGGCAACGATGGTGCTGCCTTCCAGCGGTACGGCTCGACTGATGTTGCGCTGAGCTGGCCGCTGCGGAACTCTCACTCCCCGGGTGAAGTGATGGACCTGCGCGATCTGGACGCGCTGGCCTCCATCGTCACCGCTCTGGCAAGGGAGTGGAATCCGTCCTCTGGACGATAAACTAAGACCGTGCGCCCACGGCGCGAAAGGCTTTTGACACATGCCGGTAATGGAACGGATTGCACCCCTCGAAACACTGACAGATCAGGCTCACCGCAGCATCAAGCAGTACATCCTCGGCGGCAACTTCTCAATCGACGAGCGGCTGACCGAAAGCTTCTTTGCCGACCACCTGGGCATCAGCAAATCGCCGGTGCGTGAAGCCTTGAATGCCTTGCAGAACGAGGGCCTGCTGCGGATTGAACCGCGCAAAGGCATCTACCTTCGCCGCTTCACCGCCAAAGAGATCTCGGACCTGTACGCGCTTCGTGAGGCTCTGGAGGTCTACGCCACTCAGATTGTGCCTATAACACCAGAGTTCATGGAGGCCCTGGACCAGAGCCTGGAACGCACAACCGAGTTATTGGCGCGGGACAACAAGACCGCATATATCGAAGAAGACATCGAGCTTTGGCTCTGCCGCTGCCAGACCTACCAGCTCACTTCGCCGGATACTCCGGCGGCCCATCATGCCATTGCCCGCGCGCTGCAGGTAGGCGACCGTGAGGGCGCCGCCACTGCAACGCGCGACCACATCCGTTTTGTCCGTGATGCGCTACTGCGCAGTCAGAACGAGCTGGATCAGGAATCACGGAGCAGCTAAGGGGTAAGGAACAGCTAAGGGTTAACTTGATACACCAGAAGACCCGCATCATCGATTGAGGTCTTCGGATGCACGACAAAGAGCTGCTTTGTCTCCGGCACAAACAGCCCCGTCTTTCCTCCGTTCGTGGGAAGGTTCGCCAATAAGGTGTAGTGATCGGCTGACTCCTGATGCAGCACGCTCATCCCCTGGGACGCGAAGATGTAAATACGCCTGGAGGCTGGATCCCAGGCCATACCATCAGCGATGTTCATGCAGGGCTGCTGCTCTACAACCTTACCCGTCGTGGTATCGAAGGCATAAACGATCCCCGGCTTGCGGCCCACGACAAAGAGGCGATAGTTTGCAGTATCGATCGCCATGGATGTATTCAGATTCAGATCAGGCGTCGTCCAGGTATCGACCACCTTCATCCCCTTCAGGTCGACAACACCAATCTTCTTCTGGTCGCGGATGTTGACATAGAGCCGGTCTGCCTTTTCATCCACAGCGATAGCTTCAAGGTTGGCGCCTTCTACGCGAATGCGGCCGGTGAT
>JAEKKE010000634.1 GCA_019510535.1 Acidobacteriota bacterium | reverse complement strand
GGCAGCACAGACAAGCAGCAAGCAGGACAAGCTTCTCCATCTGAACCAGATCCAGGTTGTGGGCTCACACAACAGCTACAACACCGGCTTCGCACCCAGCGAAGAGAAGTACTTCTCCGCCCATTTCCCTGAGGCCTTTCACGGCGTCGACTACCATCATCAGTCGCTGCCGAAGCAACTCGATGCCGGAGTCCGTCAACTGGAGTTGGATATCGTCACCGATCCCGCGGGCGGCCGCTTCTCGCATCCCGGCTTCAAGGTCATCCACCTGGGCGATGTGAACCAGCGCAGCAGTTGCCAGACCTTCGTGCACTGCCTGCAGGACATTCGCGGATGGTCGAAGGCTCATCCCAAACATGTCCCGATTCTGTTGTTGATTGAAGACAAACAGGGACGGTTAAGCCAGCTTCCCGGCGCGACCACCGCAGAGCGGTGGACGGCGGAGACATGGAATGCGCTGGATGCCGAGATCCGTTCGGTCTTCCCGGAGCAGGAGCTCATCACTCCGGACAAGGTGCGCGGCGAGTACCCAACGCTGGAAGCCGCAGTGCTCGCGGGGGCGTGGCCGACGCTGGCGGAGTCCCGTGGTAAGGTTCTCTTTCTTCTCTATAACCGGCCATCTGCTCCCGCTTATCTAGCAGAGCATCCGCTACTGCAGGGGCGCGTGCTCTTTACCAACTCTGAGCCCGGTAAGCCTGACGCCGCCTTTGTAGAGCGCGATAAGGGTTCTGAGGATGAGATCCGCGCGTTGGTGAAGAGCGGCTATCTTGTATGACTTCCCTGTCTCTGAACCTGCGCCGTGGACGGGTTATACCGTCGGTCTGCCCGGAGGTTTTGCAGCACGCTGCAATCCAGTCAACGCACCATCGGGATGTAAAGACGAACTGCTGGAGCCGGGAGTGAAGACGAAGGAGCCGTCTGCTTCGCATCAGCCGTAATGCATGGAATCTACGTAACGAGACGTCACCAGGGTTTTTAAACGCCTAAACGAGTCAGGACCGATGTGCGAATACGGCAGACGGGCCAGCCGCCGGATCGGCCTCCTCCCCAAGCTCCATGGCCGCGATCAGACCGGTCTTCATGGTGAACACATGAAGAATCTCTCTGTCTAATAGAAGGTCTCCGTTAAGGCTCTTGACGAGTTGGTGCACCCTGACGCGGACCTTGCCTCCATCTTCCTCGGTGATTTCCAGTGGCTCGACATGGGGATCGAGCTCTCCCCACTGCCGAGTCCAGTAGGCGCGGATCTCTTCCTTGCCTACAGCTCTGCCGCCCTCCGAAACCTTGGGCCAGTTCACGTCGTGCGTCATCAGCGCTAGGACACTGTCGATGTCACGCTTGTTGAATGCAGAGTACGCTTGCTCAATCAGGGTTTTCGTGTCTGCCATGCAACCCTCCTGCCACCCTATTTTCGCCTTCTAGCCCCATAGGCGCCAAAGTTCACAAAGATTTTTGTAACCAAACCGACTAGTTGGTAGTCTACCTTTGTATGCAAGGTGAGACGGCAGAACGCATTCTGAAGGCGGCGGAAGCCCTGATGATCGAGCGAGGATACTCGGCTTTCAGTTACGCGGACATTTCCGAAGCGGTGGAGATCAAAAAGCCGAGCATCCATCATCACTTTCCGACCAAGGCTGGCCTGGCGGCGGCGGTTCTGAAAGGCCATCGCGAAAGGACAGTCGAAGCAACCGAACAGCTCGACCGGCAGATCGAGGACCCCTGGAAGCGCCTCCACACCTATGTGCAGTACTGGGAGGGATGCATCCGCCAAGGGACCGTCCCATTCTGCGTGGCCGCCCTGATGGGGGCGGAACTTCCATCCCTTCCAGAGGAAGTGCAAACCGAGGTGGGCCTGCACTTCAGCGCGCTGGGGGAATGGCTGGAACGAACCCTGAAGGCCGGCGTGAAAGCAGGCGTCATCAAGTTGCAGGATTCAGCAGCAACAGAAGCTCAGACACTCATGGCAGTCGTTCACGGGGCGATGCTCTCGGCGCGTGCCACTGGTAAGACGGATGTCTTCAAGCAAGTTACAGGAGCGGCACTCAAGCGGATCGCTGCCCCGAAACACTAAACCGCGCGGGACCTGCATCCTGGTTTCGCTTCAACTTAATTACCTACCAACTAGAAGGTAGAAAGGTATTCAAAAATGCAAACCAACTCTCTTGAATCGGCTCGCTCCCTGCGCAATCTCTATCTCGTCCGGACAGCGTTCCAGTTGCTATGGGCCGGCGCCGTAATTTCGGCGGCACGTACGCAGCCTAGCTTCGCTTCCGTCCTGCTGATCGTCTACCCGCTGTGGGACGTTGCCTGCACGCTGTACGATCTCAGCGCTTCCCGGCCTACCGGCAGCGCACGCACCTCGCAGGTCATCAACGCACTGCTGGGCACTGCCACTGCTCTCGGTATCGCCC
>JAEKKE010000272.1 GCA_019510535.1 Acidobacteriota bacterium | reverse complement strand
AGAAGCCATTGTAGGCAGGAATGGATGCCTTTTTGCGGTTTTTCTCGGGTTTTTGGCGAAATTGTGCTCAGTTTCGCCAGCCCTTCGCCGCAAAGATTACCAGTTAGTTCATAGTGTTGGGGAGTGGTTAACCCCTCCTGGACTGTCGCTTCTCATTAGGGCGTATGTCCGACAGGCAGGCACAGTACGCTGCATAGAATGCAGATGTGCTCATGCCGCTGCATGAGCCGCGATCTTTTCTTTCGGAGATGTGGATGCTGGTCTCTCGTGCCGGACGCCTGGTTCTGCTCGTTGTCGTGTTGTTGGTTGTAAGTCACGTCTGGCCGCAGGCCTCAGCCAACCTCGTGAAAGAAGGCTGGTATGCCGATCCAGAGATTCGTGTCTTTGCCGGGCAGTATTGGATCTATCCCACATCCTCAGATCCCAACTTGAAGTCGCGTGATGAGGCGAGCTTCAATCCGCAGCAACAGAAGCTGCGGAAGGGACCGGTAGTGCACGCGCAGTATCGTGCGCAAACGTCGCTGGATGCCTTCTCATCGCCTGACCTGGTGCACTGGACGAAGCACACCCATGTGCTGGATGTGCAGAACATTGCCTGGGCGGCTTATTCCATCTGGGCGCCGAGCGCGATTCATCTGGAGGGAAAGTACTATCTGTTCTTCGCCGCGAACGATATTCAGAAGGACGGCCGTGGGACTCCGGGCGGCATCGGTGTCGCGGTCAGCGATCATCCGCAGGGGCCGTTTGTCGATCTGCTTGGGAAGCCGCTGATCGGTGAGTTCCAGAACGGCGCGCAGCCGATCGATCCGTTTGTGTACCAGGACGACGATGGTTCGGTGTACCTGTACTACGGCGGTCAAGGGCACTGTAATGTGGCGCGTCTTGCGCGTGATCTGAAGCGCGTGATCCCGATGCAGGACGGAACGATGTTCAAGGAGATTACGCCGGAGCACTACGTCGAGGGACCATTCGTCATCAAGCGCAACGGCGAGTATTACTTCATGTGGTCTGAGGGCGACTGGGGTAACTCTACCTACGGCGTGGCGTATGCGAAGAGCAAAAGCCCTGTAGGTCCGTTCGAGCGCGCGGGCAAGATTCTGCAGACCGATCCGAAGATTGCGACTGGACCGGGGCATCACTCTGTGCTGCGGTTCCCGAGGAAGGACGAGTGGTTCATCGTCTATCACCGCCATCCGCTGGGTACGACCGACGCGAATCAACGCGTGATGGCAATTGATGGGATGCATTTCGATGCGGAGGGGAACATCGTTCCGGTGCGGATGACCGTCGAGGGCGTAAGCGAAGTCCCGCTGAAGCACGCAGGGAAGTAATCGATATATTCAGCGAGTACGTGCATCCGTCGCCGGCGAAAGGGTGGGGTATCGCGCTGTGCGCGACCGTCTTTCTTCGATACCCCTGAACCCCACCCTTCGCGATAAAACCACGAAGAATGGGGCAACGAGTGTCTACTGCTTCCGAATTGTGGATAGGCCCTAAGCAACAAAACAGAAGAGGCGGCCGTCAGGCCGCCTCTCTCGCTTACATCAGAGGTTCTAGACCGAAGCTGCTTCGCTGGTCTTCACGTTCACCGGCGTAAGCCAGTTGTAGCGATCGGGCTGCAGGCCGTTGACCAGGGCGAAGAACTCGTCGTGGATGGCGGTGGTGATGGGGCCCATCTTGCCGTCGGCGATCATGATCTGGTCGACGGAGCGCAGGTGGGTGACCTCGGCGGCGGTGCCGGTGAAGAACGCCTCGTCCGCGATATAGATCAGCTCGCGGGGCAGCGACTGTTCTACCACGGGGATGCCGAGATGCTTGGCAATCGTCATGATGGAGTCGCGGGTGATTCCCGACAGTACCGAGTTCGCCAGCGGAGAAGTGTAGATAACGCCGTTGCGGATAAGGAAGAGGTTCTCGCCCGAGCCCTCGGAGAGGTAGCCGTTGCGGTCCAGCGCGATGCCTTCCACGTAGCCGTTGGCCTTGGCTTCCATGTTGATGAGCTGCGAGTTCATATAGTTGGCGCCGGCCTTGGCCAGCGACGGCATCGTGTTCGGCGCCAGGCGCGACCAGGAGGAGATACAGACATCGGCGCCTTCGCTGGCGGTGATGTACTTGCCCCAGGGGAAGTTGGCGATGTAGACCTCAACCGGAGACTTGGTGGGGTTGACGCCAATCTCGCCGTAGCCACGGAAGGCGATCGGACGGATGTAGCAGGGAGCAACGCCGTTCGCTTCAACAACATCAACAACGGCAGCGCATAGCTGGTCGACAGTGTAGGGCAGCGGCATGCGATAGATCTTGGCCGAGTCGATCAGGCGCTGCATGTGCTCCGGCAGGCGGAAGACGCCGGCGGAGTTGCCCTGGGTGTAGGCGCGGATCCCCTCGAATACGGAAGAGCCATAGTGCACCACGTGGGACATGACGTGGATGGTGGCTTTCTCCCAGGGGATGAGCTGTCCGTTGTGCCAGATGTTCTGGGTGGGCGTAATTGGCATAGTACGTCGCTCCAAGCCTCGCGGTAGCGAGGTAAGGGTTAGATTATAGCCCGCAAAAGTGGCGTTTTTCGCGCGTTTTCCCGTTTCGTCCTCGATTCAATACAATCGCGGCACGGACCCCGGCAGGAATGGAGACGGTCATGAAAAAGCAACTGACACGATGGCTGGTAGTGATAGCGATGGCGGCGGCGGCCCGGTGCGAGGCGACGCAGATCCAACTTCCGGTATGCAAGAACGCCTTCACGGAGCCGGATGAGCAGAAGCAAGGCCAGCAGGTAGCGGCGAAGGTCTACGACGCGATGCCGGTTTTGAAGGACTCCGACCCGGTCGCCGTCTATGTGCGCCAGTTGGGAGAAAAGCTGGTGAACTACGCCCCCGGATACTCCTGGAGGTACAACTTCCACGTTGTCGCCAGCGACGAGATCAATGCGTTTGCGTTGCCGGGAGGTTCGGTCTTTGTGAACCTGGCGACGATTCAGGCTGCCGAGAGCGAGGCGCAGCTGGCAGGCGTGATGGGCCATGAGCTCTCCCACGTGGTCATGCGGCACGCCACCTGCAACATTACCAAGCAGCAGAGGCGGAGTATCTGGTACGGCCTGGGGCAGATCGCGGCGGAGGCAACCATCGGGGGCACGCTCGGAGATATTGCCGCGCAGGGGATTGGGACGGCTGCGGGATTGGACTTCCTGCGGATGGGGCGCGATGCCGAAAAGCAGGCAGACCTGATGGGGACCCACATTCTGTACGACGCCGGGTACGATCCGCGTGGCATGCCGCAGTTCTTTGAGATTATCCAGGCGAAGTATGGAGAGGGCGGGGCTCAGTTTCTAAGCGATCACCCCAATCCTGGCAACCGAACCCAGTATGTGGGCGCTGAGATTGCGACCCTTCCGCCTCGGGATAAACAGGTGCGTACCACCGATGCGTGCCGCAGAATGCACGACATCGCCATGAAAGAGAAGGCGTTGAAGGCGGAAGAGGTGAAGGCGGGCGCCTGGAAGAAATCAGGGGACTACGAGAAGGCACCAAAGATGGACTAAGTTGGCCGCCAGTATTTTCACTACGCAAAGGTTGCACCATACGCGGTGCAACCTTAACTTTTATAAGTTGCTGAATACAAATGGGTAAGTGTTGGTTTTCAACATCCATGCGCAATTTTCAACAGCGTTAAGCTTGCTTTCCGTTCATCGAAGGGTTACATTCAAAAACGTTGCAGCGAACAGCAAGCAACACTGAGGTTGAAAGCGCGAGCCTGAAAGTGAGGCCGCCCTGGTGAAAACTGGGAGAATCTGGAAAGATCAGATACTTCAACCCGCAGTCCAAGCGTTTGTATTTGGGACAGAGCGATAGGGTAAATGCCCCGCCCCCAATCAAACCCAAGCCACTGCAAATTGAAATCCAAAGGGCCCTAGAGGCCGCGGTCGCCTGTCGACTGAAGCGATATTTGAGTTTTCTGTGCTGTGATGACGCCACCCTAAGTGGATACGTCAAACTCTAAGTAGTACGAGTTGCACTCTTGAGATTGCAAGATCTGTGCCCGCGGGGCTCGATCGGCCAAACGGACCGACAGCAGATAAGGCAAGAAGAGAAAAGCAACGAAAGAGGTTGACAAGCGAACGAAAGTTCGATACCTTAGAAAAGTTGGCGCAAGTCGAAAGCGACGACGAAGCGAACCGGCGGTTGAGATCAAAGATCGAAGACAGCGGGTTAGTGGAAGTCGTACCACCCAGACAAAAGCAGCGCACCAAGTTCGAGGACACATGGCAGCATTATGCGCCTGAGTCCTTGATCCAAGCGGCCCGCCAAGGCGGTTGTCCGTTACGGATCTTTGACAACATAGTTGAACGTGCCAGTCGTGAGAAGATGCAAGCTTTGGCTTGGTCAATCTCACAAGGTAATGACCCACCAGGTTTTCGAGCCTTGGTGGGCGGGCAGGACCCACGGACCTCCGTCCTGTGGGCTGCCAACAGGTTTCAAACGAGAGTTTGATCCTGGCTCAGAATCAACGCTGGCGGCGTGCCTAACACATGCAAGTCGCACGAGAAAGGGTAGCAATACCTGAGTAAAGTGGCGTACGGGTGAGTAACACGTGACTAACCTACCTCCGAGTGGGGAATAACTTCGGGAAACCGAGGCTAATACCGCATAACACTTACGAGTCAAAGCAGCAATGCGCTTGGAGAGGGGGTCGCGGCAGATTAGCTAGTTGGCGGGGTAATGGCCCACCAAGGCGATGATCTGTATCCGGCCTGAGAGGGCGCACGGACACACTGGAACTGAAACACGGTCCAGACTCCTACGGGAGGCAGCAGTGGGGAATTTTGCGCAATGGGGGAAACCCTGACGCAGCAACGCCGCGTGGAGGATGAAGTCTCTTGGGACGTAAACTCCTTTCGATCGGGACGATTATGACGGTACCGGAAGAAGAAGCCCCGGCTAACTTCGTGCCAGCAGCCGCGGTAATACGAGGGGGGCAAGCGTTGTTCGGAATTATTGGGCGTAAAGGGCGCGTAGGCGGTTTGGCAAGTCTAGTGTGAAATCTTCGGGCTCAACTCGAAGTCTGCACTGGAAACTGCCGGGCTTGAGTATGGGAGAGGTGAGTGGAATTTCCGGTGTAGCGGTGAAATGCGTAGATATCGGAAGGAACACCTGTGGCGAAAGCGGCTCACTGGACCATAACTGACGCTGAGGCGCGAAAGCTAGGGGAGCAAACAGGATTAGATACCCTGGTAGTCCTAGCCCTAAACGATGATTGCTTGGTGTGTCGGGTACCCAATCCCGTCGTGCCGAAGCTAACGCGATAAGCAATCCGCCTGGGGAGTACGGTCGCAAGGCTGAAACTCAAAGGAATTGACGGGGGCCCGCACAAGCGGTGGAGCATGTGGTTCAATTCGACGCAACGCGAAGAACCTTACCCAGGCTTGAACAGCGAGTCACATCCGGCGAAAGCCGGCTCCCGCAAGGGGACTCGTAGAGGTGCTGCATGGCTGTCGTCAGCTCGTGTCGTGAGATGTTGGGTTAAGTCCCGCAACGAGCGCAACCCTTGTCCTCTGTTGCCATCAGGTTATGCTGGGCACTCTGAGGAGACTGCCGGTGATAAACCGGAGGAAGGTGGGGATGACGTCAAGTCAGCATGGCCTTTATGTCTGGGGCTACACACGTGCTACAATGGCAGATACAAACCGTCGCGAGACCGCAAGGTGGAGCTAATCGGAGAAAGTCTGTCTCAGTTCGGATTGCAGGCTGCAACTCGCCTGCATGAAGTTGGAATCGCTAGTAATCGCGGATCAGCACGCCGCGGTGAATACGTTCCCGGGC
>JAEKKE010000078.1 GCA_019510535.1 Acidobacteriota bacterium | reverse complement strand
TTCCCTAAGCGAAACGAAAGGACGCCCTTCGCGGCGTCCTTTCTCGTTCCCCATCAAAAGTAGAAGGTGGCCATACAAACTCGCCGCCCGTGCAGTACCCTTCAACTTCTAACTTTCAACTTTTAACGAGCGCCGAAGGCGTTCCCTAGTGTCCCATCGCCTCCGGCGCAGGCTTCTGTTTTTTCGGTGGTAGACGCATCATCAACGGCAACGGAGACAACAGCAGAATCACCACCGCCAGCACGAAGAAAGCATTCTTGTAGCTGAGCATCTGTGCCTGCCGCAGCATCTCCGAATAAGCGCGGCCCATTGCCATCTGCGTTGCCTGCGCCGCGGGCGTGCCGTGATCTCGCAGGATGGTTGCGAGTCTGCCGATGTAGTTTTCATACGCGGGCGAACCGGGCACCGTATTCATGGCAAGCTGCGCCTGGTGCGTCTGAGCAGTGCGTGCCAGGAACGTCGTCAGCAGTGCTGTACCCGCACTGCCGCCCAGGTTGCGGGCAAAGTTTGACAGTGACGAGATCTGGTTCATCTTCGCCGGCGGCACACCCACATAGTTCAGCGTGGAGATAGGAATGAAGATAAACGGCAGACCGATTACCTGCACCATGCGCCATAGCGTCACCGTACCGTAAGCCGCGTTCAGGTCCAGGCGGGTGAGGTTGTAGATACCGGCAGCTGTCGCCACATATCCCATAATGACGAGCGCGCGCGGATCGATCTTGCCCAGTGATCTGCCCGCAACGGCCATGCCGATCATCATGACGAAGCCTGCGGGTGACAGCACCAGGCCCGCCCTCTCTGCCGTGTATCCCAATAGCACCTGCAGGTATTGCGGAATCAGGACCGTAGATCCGAAGAGCACCATGCCCAGCACAAGCTGCAGAAAGACAGCGGTACCGAAGTTGCGGTTCTTCAAAAGCTTCAGATCGACGATTGGATCAGGGTGCCTCCACTCCCACCAGGCGAAGAACAGCAGCAACGCGGCCGCGGTGATTCCCGCTGCACGGATCATGGGGTCGGAGAACCAGTCCTTCTCCTGGCCCTTATCGAGTGTGAACTCCAATAGACCAACGCCCAGCGCCACCAGGCCAAGCCCCATGAAGTCCACCGGTTGGCGATGCGCCTCTTCCGCCCGCGCCTTCAGATACGGCGGGTCTTCCACCATCTGGTTTGAAAGCCAGAGCGAGAGCAGGCCCACTGGAATGTTGATGAAGAAGATCCAGTGCCAGTTGTAGTTGTCCGTAATCCAACCGCCGAGCGTGGGACCGATGGCCGGAGCGACCACTACCGCCATGCCATATACCGCGAAGGCCTGACCGCGCTTCTCCACCGGAAAGGTATCGGCCAGGATCGCCTGCTCCGACGGGGCCAGACCACCGCCGCCAAGCCCCTGCAGCACGCGTGCCAGAATCAGGATCGGCATCGACGGCGCAATACCGCAAAGGAACGAGCACGCCGTGAACAGGATCACGCAGGCCATGTAGAAACGCTTACGTCCGAAGCGGTTGGAGAGCCAGCCCGAGATGGGCAGAA
Organism: Acidobacteriota bacterium; assembly: GCA_019510535.1. Classification (GTDB taxonomy): domain Bacteria; phylum Acidobacteriota; class Terriglobia; order Terriglobales; family Acidobacteriaceae; genus Terriglobus. Next base: position 19,104 of record JAEKKE010000078.1, on the reverse strand, counting down.
TGATGGCTGAAGCGACCAGGTAGCTGGTCAGCACCCATGTCGCCTCTTCCTGGCTGGCGCCGAGCGAACCAGCGATGTGCGGCAGAGCGACGTTCGCAATGGAGGTATCGAGCACCTCCATGAAGGTGGCCAGCGTGACCGTAAGAGCAATGGCCCAGGGATTGTGCCGGGGCTTCCAGTTGTGGTCGTACGACATGATCGGATATCAGCTAGCTGCGATAGAATATCAGCTAGCTGATGATCGAAAGCGACAGGAACGCAGAAAAAACCTCCCGGAAACAGTCGGAGGCTCGTCGGACCCTCAAGCTGCTGAAGCGGCTGACACTTGGGTTCCGCGCGCGGCTGGACCAAGATCTGCGGCCGCTGGGCATCACGCTGGCACAGCTCCGTGTGCTGCACGCTATCAAATCAGAAGCCACAGCCAGCGGCGCCCAGGTGGCGCGCGAATGCAGCATCACTCCCCAAACCGCACATGGTCTGATTCTGCGCGCAGAGAAGAATGGCTGGATCGTCCGTCAGCAGGACGCAACCAATGAACGCCGGCGCATCGCCAGCCTCACTGCAACCGGTGAAAAGCTGCTCCAGGATACCGACGTGGTTGTGCAGAAGATCGAGATGGACCTGTGGGAGGGCGTAAAACGCTCAGACCTGAAAGCCATGAATGATCTGCTGGAGATGGCCGCAGATCGGCTGTAGATTTTCTGGTAAACGAAGGTCCGGGTGCCCCACATACGCGCCGCGGGGTCCCTGGCGAACTCCGTTCGCTGGGGTGCAAGCTTATGTGGGTGTATCGAGCACAAGCTCGATACTGCTTTACCTTCATGAAGTCGGATCCTCCCGGAATGCCTCATGAAGATTGAAAAACGGTTCGAGCTCCGCTCGAATGTCCCACATAAGCTACGCGTATGTGGGGCACTCGATCCTTACCTCACCGGAGTCCCAGGCTCATTTACCCTAATGTCATATGGCGACCGAGACAGCGACCCCGAGCGTTTCTCTTGCGGATGTGCAAGCCGCCCGCGAGCGGATGCGCGGCAGTGTCTACGAATCTCCGTGTTCCCGATCGGAGAGGCTGTCCAGGACCACCGGACTTGAGATCTATCTCAAGCTCGAAAACCTGCAGATGACCGGCAGCTTCAAAGAGCGTGGCGCCCTGAACAAGATCGCCACCCTCACTCCGGAGCAGGCCAGCAGCGGCGTTATCGCCGCCAGCGCGGGCAATCACGCCCAGGGCGTCGCCTACCACGCCACCAAACGCGGCATTCCCGCCACCATCGTCATGCCGGTGCAGACCCCTCTGGTGAAGGTCACTGCCACTCGCAACTTCGGCGCTGAGGTAGTGCTGCACGGAGCCAACTACGACGAAGCCTATGCTGAAGCCCGGCGACTCTGTGACTTGAAGGGCATGACCTTCGTACATCCCTTCGACGATCCCGTTGTCATCGCCGGCCAGGGCGTCATCGGTCTTGAGATGCTGGAACAGGTGCCTGGCCTGGAAGCAGTCGTCATTCCGATCGGCGGTGGCGGACTGACCAGCGGCATCGCCGTTGCTCTGAAAGAGACCAATCCTAAGATTCAGGTCGTGGGCGTACAGACAGCCCGGCTGGCCAGCATGAAGGCCGCAGTAGAAGCGGGCCATCACGTCACCCTCGACGCCGCCACCACCATCGCCGACGGCATTGCTGTACGACGTGCGGGGGACGTCACCCTGCCGCTCGCGGAACAATATGTCGATCGCATCGTCACCGTCGAAGAGGATGAGATTGCGTCCGCCATCCTTGTCCTGCTCGAACAGGAGAAGACGCTGGCCGAAGGCGCCGGCGCGACTGCCCTCGCCGCCGTCATGCAACATAAGACCGGTCTTCCATCGGGTACACGGACTGCGGTTCTGGTCAGCGGCGGCAATATCGACGTCACCCTGCTCTCGCGCATCATCGAACGCGGTCTGGTCAAGGATGGCCGTCTGATCCGCCTGCGCATCCATCTGCTGGACAAGCCCGGCGCCCTCGCCGAGCTCACCGAGCTGATCGCCACCCACCGCATCAACATCGTGGATACCCTCTACAACCGGGCCTACTACGATGTGAACCTCGGCGACACCGCCATCGATATCACGATGGAAGCCCGCGGTCCGGAGCATGTGGCGGAATTATTGGCGGCTTTGACTGAGCGTGGCTTCCGGCATCAGCGCGTCCAGTAACCCGCCGACTGGCATGGGTTTGATGATATGCCCTAGGTAACATTAGCCGACACCATTGTGACTATTGCTCGTCCTAATACTCGGCCATAAACTTATCTTCAACATTTCGAACATTCGTTGATACTGTGGTGCTCCAGAAGGAGTCCCAGCGTATGCGCGTTTTGAAACGTTCATACTTCTTATTTGCCGCGCTATTTGCGGTACCCGGCATCTTTATTTGTGGAGAAATGCACGATGGCTCCAAACCTGCAATATGCAACCGAAGAAGAGCTCAGCACTGGGCCTACGCCCCAGCGGCTTGCAGTTGAGTGCGGCATCGTCGCCGCCCTGTGTTTTCTTGCCCTGAAGTTTGGCGGCTTTCACAAGGGAGGCAATCCCCTTGGCGAAGTCGTGGAGATCAACTTAGTCTCAGCCCTTGTCATCTCTACCGTAGTCACTCTGCTCTTTCTGGCGGCGCGTGTGTGGCGCATGCAGGGCAAACGGGAGAGTTCTTCAGACGAATAGTGGAACGTCACTTCAACAGAAAGGGCCTCCCCGGCGGGAGGCCCTTCTGTTTCGTTACCGATGACGCTTTCCTGTTACTCCTTGTCGGCCTCAACATCGATGGTGATCTTCACCAGGTCGCTGACGACAGCATCCGGGAACTTACCGCCGAAGTTGAAGTCAGAGCGCTTGATGCTGCCGGTCGCCGAGAAGCCGGTCACCAGTTTGCCCTGCTGATTCTTCTGCGGGGGCGTCGGTCCATCCACCGTCAACGTCACCGGCTTGGTGACGCCATTCAGCGTGAGATCGCCAGTTACCAGGAAGCTGTCGCCGGAGCGCTTCACCTCCGTCGACTTGAAGGTCAGCGTCGGATACTTCTCTACGTCAAAGAAGTCAGCTGACTTCAAGTGATCGTTGCGCTTCTGAACGCGGGTATCCAGCCCCTTGGTCTCAACCACTGCGGTCACGGTCGACTTGGTGGGGTCTTTCTCATCCCAGCTCACGGTACCGTTCACGGTGCCAAGCGAGCCGCGCACGTTGGACACCGAGAGGTGCTTCACCTGGAAGCCGGCCTCCGAGTGATTCGGGTCGATCTTCCATGTCGAAGTCTGAGCAAATGCCTGCGATCCAACCAGAAGCAGGCCTCCAAGAAGGGATGCAACGAACGTACGATTCACTTTCATGTATGTCTCCAAAATCCTGGTTGGGGGGCGCCCCAGGCGCCCGGGTTGAGGTTGATGGTGGCAGGAAGCGCGCGGGCTGCGACGGCCCGCGCGACCGTATCCGGCTCAGGCTACGAGTTCAAAAACCAACACCTCGCTGTTGCCTGTGCTTCCCGACTGCAAATGAATCTTTGATTCTTGCCGCAGAGCAGCGGCATCGCCTGCTTGAAGGGACGTTCCGTTCACTTGAACGTCACCCTTCACTACGTGCACCCATGCTGAACGTCCTTCGGTGAGCTCATAGTCCAGCTCCTTACCCGGATCAAGCTCCGCTACAGCCACAGCGGCGTCCTGGTTGATGGTCGCCGCGCCGGCTACCGGCGTCGACGAGGCGAGTACGCGGAAGCGGTTCTTCTTCTCCGCCGGATCGAAGGCCAGTTGCTCATAGCTGGGCTTCTCACCGCGCGTACGCGGCTCGATCCAGACCTGGAACAGGTGTACCGGCTCTGCATTCGATCCATTGAACTCGCTGTGTACGACACCCGACCCTGCGGACATACGCTGGATCTCATTCGGTCCAAGCTCTTCCGTATGGCCCATGCTGTCCTTGTGCGCCAGCTTGCCGGAGATGACATAGGTCAGAATCTCCATATCGCGATGCGGGTGTGAGCCGAAGCCACGGCCGGGAGCAACCACATCCTCATTGATCACCCGCAGCGGACCGAAGCCCATGTGGCGAGCGTCATAGTAGTTGGCGAACGAAAACGTGTGGTACGAATCCAGCCAGCCATGGTTGGCGTGGCCACGCTCTTTGCTCTTGCGTACGGTAATCATGCCTTTTCCCCTTCTTGCCGCTGGGACTTTGCCTTGTTATTGGCGACGGCGGCGGTCTGGCCCAGCTTTTTCAGGCCGTTATGCAGCGCCTGGCGATCAGCGACCGAGAGCGGCCGCATCATCTCCTCCAGGTCGCGGCTGTGCGCCGTGAAAGTGCAGCGGATGAGCTTCTCTCCTTCGTCCGTCAGCTCGACGACCCGAACCCGGCGATCCGTCGCGTGAAACCCGCGGCGAACCAGATTGCGGCGCTCCAGCCGGTCAATTGCGGCCGTTGTGGAGGCGTTCGCAAGTCTTGCCTTTTCAGCAATCTGCGTCATCGAGAGAGGACCTTTGTGCAGCAGCATCTCCAGCACAATGAAGTCACTCAGCCCCAGGCCCGTGCCGACAATAGAATCTTCGGCAAAAGTCCGGACGGCGTCGTAAGCCTTCATCATCACCAGCCAGAGGCGGGTTGCCGAAAGTGCTTTCTGCTCACTCATGCCTGTCCTGCTCCTTTCTACTACATCAGATGTTTCGATATCGAAATAGATTCAGCCGAACCTGGACAGAACTGACATCGAGATACGCGCTCTATCTATCTTTCTGGATTTGTCATTTCGCAGCGTAGCGGAGAAATCCGCTTTTTTACCCAGGGCCGACGTACCTAGAACAACGGGGCAAGAAGCAGATTTCTCCGCTACGCTGCGAAATGACAAACAAGAAGACTACGCCGTCAGTCCGGAGGCGGTCTGGACACAGTTTTTCCCAGAGCGCTTAGCCCGGTAGAGTCCCTGATCCGCGCGTGAGATCAGAGCCTCCAGCGACTCATCCTCCCCCGTCGAGGTCGCCAGGCCGATGCTGGTCGTGGTGTGAAAGACGATCCCAGCGTATTCGATCGGGGCCGCCTCTACCATCTGGCGAAGCCGCTCTGCCATTTGGAGCGCCTGGCTTTCCTCGGTCTCCGGCAGCAGCAGAATGAACTCCTCTCCCCCGTAACGACTGAGGATATCCGAGGTGCGAATGGAAGACGCAAACATGGTGGCAATGGCGCGCAGGGTAGCATCGCCGGCACTATGACCCATGGTGTCGTTGGTCTGCTTAAAATTATCAAGATCGGCCAACAGCAGACTGTAGCCGCGGCCCGACCGGTGGGAACGCGAAACCTCCAAAGAAGCCCGCTCAAAGAAGCCGCGGCGGTTCAGTGTTCCGGTCAGCTCATCATGCAGTGCAATCCGCGCCAGTCGCTCATTGACGCGGATCAGTTCCTGGCGGCTCGACTCCAGCTCACTGGTTCGCGTCGCGATCACGGCCTCCAATTCCCGCTGGCGGCGCGCCATATAAGCAAGCCGGACGCGGACCAGCAACAACACGACACCAATCGTCAGCAGGATCAGCAGGATCTGGAACCACAGCGTCTCTGTCACACCATTGCGGATGTGAATGGGAAAGCTGATCTCCTGCGAGGGCCCCGCCCCATTGCGGCTGACGGCACGGATGTGGAAGACATACTGGCCGCCAGGGAGGTTAGTGTACGTGGCGGAACGGCGGCTGATGCTTGGCACACTCCAGCTATCGTCGAAGCCCTCAAGTTGATAGGAGTAAAGCGTGTCGTCGGGAGAGGTGTAATCCAGCAGGGCAAAGTTCACCTCAAAACCGCGATGGGACGGAAAGCTCAGCTGCCCTGCTCCTGCCTGGCGTGCCAGTAGCACCGGCGACTGCGCCACCCCCTGCACCGTCACCTCGGTTGCTACCAGCGGTGCCGCAAAGGTCCACGGGTGGAGCTTCTGCGGCCGAACGATGACCACCGAGGAGTTCCCCGGAAAGAGAATGGTTCCATCATCCAGCAGGGCGGAGCTGAACAGGTTCTGCGCCGTCGACTGCAAGCCATCCGGCGTCCCGTACCGCCGTACGGTAAAGCTCTTTGGATCCACGGCGGCAAGCCCACGCGGCGTATTGATCCACATCGTTCCATCGAGACCGCGCCGGATGACGAGGATGATGTCGTCCGGAAGGTTGCTGTGGTCGTGGTCGATGGTGCGGAAGCGCGCCTTCCCATCTGGTTTGAACTCATCCATCACCTGAACGCCGGCGCCGATGGAACCGATCCAGAGACGGCCCTGAGGGTCTTCCGCAATCGGCTGGATATTATCGGTCGCAATCGAAGCCGGATCGTTCTTGTCATGACGTACATGACGAAAGCTTTCGGTCGCGGGATCGAAGAGATCCAGGCCCAGCCGTGTTGTCACCCACAGCCGCCCGTGAGAGTCCTTCAACATGTCGCGGACATAGTCGTCTGAGATGCTGGCGGCATTGTTCTGATCATGGGCGAAGACCTTCAGTTGCCTGGTCCGGCGGTTGTAGCGCGCCAGCCCGTTATAGCTTCCCGCCCACACGTCGTCGCCATCCACCAGCAACGCATTCACGATCTGCTTGCGAAGGAAGACATCGTCGACGGGACGGTAGGTCCGCGTCGCTACATCGATCAGGTACAGGCCAATGCCTCCGGCGACTACTGTCTTCTCATCCACTGCCTTGATCGCCAGCACCTCACGATGCGAGATCTGGTCCCCGCTCACTCCCGGCGCAGGCTTAATGCGATGAATGCTTCCATCCCGGTCAATCTCTGCAAACCCGCCCTGGTCGAAGCCAACCCAAACCCGGCCATACCCGGCGCCGACACTGCGCACCTCCGAACCATAGAGCCGATCCGGTCTCAGCGGCGAGCTGCGGATGTTGAAGATGCCTCGCCCATTCACGGTGATGGAGGAGAGGCCGCTGTCGGTGCCCAGCCACACCACCCCGGAGCGGTCACGAATCATGCCGCGAATGAAGTCATTGCTCAGAGGCGCCGATGCGGTCGGGTCCTTAGCCCAATGCAGCATTTGCCCTGTGGCCGTATCAAGCGAGAACAGACCGCCACCATAGGTCGCAAACCACAACAGGCCTGGCTGCATCTCCAGAAAGACACGCACCGTGTGAGGCCCGACCGACGATCCCTCCCCGGCAAGCCCGGGATACCCATGCACCGTCCCTGATTTTCGATCGACCGTCCCGATCCCCGTGGTGTCCGTTCCTATCCAGATTCCGCCGACATGGTCCTGGAAGATTGACCAGACCGAAGGCCTCTGTCCCAGCTTGTCGTCGCCGGCGAAGAACTGAAATTCCCCAACGCCTTTCCCCAGCATGTAGAGTCCGGTACCGGACCCCACCCAGAGATTGCGATCCTTATCCTGCAGCAACGCGAAGATGCCGCCGGATGGCGTTCTCCCGGTGACTGGCTTGCCCGTAAGTCCACCGTAGAGATCGAACTCGCCCGTATTGTCGTGATAATGGGCGAATCCGTTCTGTGTACCAATCCAGACGCCGCCCTCTCCATCATCAGCCATACAGAAGACACGCGCCTTCCGCAGCACGGAGGGGGTCTTCGCCGGAATGACAAAACTATCCGTCGCCGGCTGATAGATGCTTAGACCCGCGCTTCCCGTACCGACGTACAGGCCGCCATCAGCCCGCGGCAGCAGCACCCGCACATTGTTATCCGGCAGAGATCCCGGATCATGGCCGTCGTGCGTGTAGTTATAGATCTGATAACCGTCGAACCGGGAGAGCCCGCCGAAGCTGGCGATCCAGACATAGCCCGCGGTGTCCTGCGCGAAGCCATAGACAGAGTCATGGGGCAGACCCTGCTTCATGGTCATCACATTAAAGTTCATTTCGGAGATAGCCTGAAGCTTATCCCCATCCAATCCGGCAGCCGAACCAGTCTGTGCGCCGGCTCTCGCTCCACAATAAAAAATCCCGGCCAGCGCAAGAAACCATAGCGCCGGACGGAGAATCCACCACTCCGCTTTCACCCACGACCGCCGCGTCACGACTCTTCGTCCAAAGGGAAAAATATCATGCCCCGCGGTATCTGCCCCAGGCTTTTTGTCACAGCGGACTATGCTGATGCATATGGAACTCTCTGCCATGGAAGCGCGCGTGCTCGGTGGGTTGATCGAGAAAGAGATCAACACCCCGGAGTACTATCCCCTGTCTCTGAATGCATTGATCGCCGCATGTAACCAGAAGTCGTCGCGCGAACCGGTCATGGAGCTCAGTGAAGAAGAGGTGCGTTCCTCACTTCGCCATCTGGAAGACATCGGTTACACCTCCACGGTGCACGACAGCCGCGTGCTTAAGTTTGAACACCGCATACGCACAGTACTGAACCTGCGCCGTGACGAGACCGCTGTTTTGTGTCTACTGCTGCTGCGCGGACCCCAGACTCCGGGAGAACTGCGTACACGGGCCGACCGCATGTACACCTTCGATGATCTGGCGGCCGTGCAAAGCACGCTAACCCGCATGGTAGAACGAGAGACACCTCTCGCTGTCCTGCTGCCCCGCCAACCGGGAGCCAGGGAAGCCCGGTACGCACATCTGTTGTGTGGGATGCCGGAGACCAGTGAAGTGGCTGCTCCTGTCAAAGCATCTTCACCCAGCCGCCTGGAAGAGCTGGAAGCCCGTATCGCCACCCTTGAAGCCCGCGTCACCGAATTGGAGGGAAAACAGAACTGACTTTTATTTGTCATCCCGTAGGGATCTACTTTTCAAACGTGGCGATGGGGCACGGCATCCACCCCTACCCATACCGTACGTCTTCAACTTTCAACTTTTAACTTTCAACCTTTTACTCTCCCAACTCCGCTTCTCAGAATCTCCGCAAATCCCCGGACAATCGCTCGATGTTCGCCCTCGCGATACGCCAGTTCCAGATCGCTGCGCACCTTGACTCCCCGCAGGCGCACACACACCACATCGTTCAGCACAATCTTCTCGACGCACGCGGGCGCGACTGTAACCCCAAGCCCTGCACCCACCAGGCGGAGGAGCGTCAGCCACTGCGGAGCCTCCTGCACAATCTGTGGCCGGAAGCCGTGCTCTTCGAAGATGGACATCGGCTTTTCAAACGCCCGCGTTCCCGCTGACGGAGCGTGAAAGACGAACGGCTCGTCGCGCAGAGCAGCGGCCGAGATGCTATTGCTGGCGGCGAGTGGATGCCGCTTTGGAAGCACGGCAACATAGGGCTCGCTGAGCAACGGCTCCACATGCAAGCCGTTGGCAGGACCGCCATCGCGCAGAATACCCACGTCGATCTCTCCGCTCGTAAGAGACCGCATCACCGATGCCGTGTAGCTCTCAAAGAGCTGAAGCTGCACCTTGGGAAAGCGGCGGCGATATGTACCGAAGGTACGAGGCACGACGGTCAGCATGGCTGAGCTGATGAAACCCACGCGCAGTAAACCCTGCTCGCCGCGGCCGATACTGCGAGCCTCCTGCATGTCATCTTGCACATTGCTTAGCGTCCGGCGTGCGCGTTCCAGAAAAGCCTCGCCGGCGGCAGTCAGGCGAACTGCCCGTGATGTCCGTAGAAAGAGCTGGCAGCCAAGGATCTCCTCAAGCTTGCGAATCTGCTGTGAGAGCGGAGGCTGGGCGAGATGCAGGCGACGTGCGGCGCGTCCGAAGTGGAGTTCGTCCGCGACGGCAACGAAGTAGCGCAGATGACGCAGCTCGATATCCATATCTTTAACATCCTAATGTGGATAAACAGGATATTGGACATATCGCACGTGGGGCGAAAGACTCAGACGTACTGGAGGTGACCCCATGCAGGGCGCTTTGCTGCTGGCCGATCTCCCCGTCGAAAGCGGGCGAGTAACCATCCGTACCTTCCAACCTGGAGACGAAGATGCCTTCCGCTCTCTGAACGAGAACTGGATCAGCAAACACTTCACGATGGAAGAACACGACTACGAGACGCTGGACGATCCACACACACACATCCTGAAACCAGGCGGACAGATTCTATGCGTGGAAGAGGATGGAGCTGTCTTTGGATGCGTAGCTCTTGTACCCATGCAGGAAGCGCGTAGCTTCGAGCTGGCGAAGATGGCCATCGATGACTCCTGGCAGGGACGCGGCATGGGCCGCAGACTGCTGACCGCGACCGTGGGTTATGCGCGCGATGTACTGAAGGCGAAGAAGCTCTTTCTAGAGAGCAACGCGAAGCTGGAGAACGCGGTGCATCTCTACGAGACGGTCGGCTTCCGTCATCTTCCACCCGAGCGAGTGAAGACATCACCCTATGCGCGCGCAGACGTGCACATGGAGCTGGTCTTCTAAATCGAATTTCGCAGGAGTTACACCAAGGTGACCGGCAGAGGAGAATGACTGCTCCTCTGCCCAACCTTCCTGAGGGGCTTCAGCGCAAAGCTGGAGCCCTATTTTTTGCAGAATGCGGCGGTCGATTGCCACGTAAATATCCTTTGTCATTTCGCAACGACCGAAGGGAGCGGAGAAATCTGCTTTTCTACCCATCTCGCTGCGGCGAAGGAAAGAGAAAAGCGGATTTCTCCGCTTCGCGGCGAAATGACAAAACAAAAGGCCCACTCCGTAGAGTGGGCCTTTCTCTTCTATTCATCCAGCTTGAAGGTCTTGATCTTCACCAGCTTGGCAACCGTCAGGTCTTTCAATCCCCTCGCCTTCATCTTTTCGATGAACGGCTTGTCGATATGGAAGACGCACATCTCAATCAATTCCCTGTCGTTGGGATTGAGCCCCATCGATTTGATCTCGCGGATGCGCTCCGGCGTGACGCCTACGGCCTTCATCTCCGTCAACTTGTTCGCACGTAACTCCGGATAGCCTTCAGCCGCGATGGCACGAATGTACTCAGGATCGACGTGCAGAGCCCGCAGCCCCATCAGATGGTTCGCGGTAAGGTTGGTGACGCCGGTGGCCTGTATCTGCTTAATCCATGCAATGGAAACGTCCAGCATCGCAAAACCCTCCAGGCGCTTGTCGGGAATCTCTCCCTCCAGACCAAGGGAACGCACCTGGCGCGCGTAGTCCAGGTTAGGGGTAAACGTATAGCGGCCCGCGAGCATGCCGTCATGCACGACACCGTTGCACCGCATCTCTCCTGCATCTGCATGCAGACGAGCATCTACCTGTGTGCCCTCCTGGGTCAGGAGATCGCGCGTGATTCCCCAGCGCTCCCAGCCCATGCTGGAGTTCGAGGTGCCGCAACCGCCGTCACCCTCGCAGTCTGTGCGGTTGATCAGAAGCGATACTTGTTCAGGATGCTTCTCCGAAGCCGAAAGCATGCACACACCGGTCCGTGTTTGGGCGTGCGCCGCCGCCAGCCCCAGGATGAGGAGCGTGAGTGTAAGCGTCTTCATGGTGTCTCCTTAGAGAGTTTTCCCTGTTACTGGGCATCCCAGAAAGGGCATGCTGCGGCGTTTTCATTGAGGAAAACGCCCATAGATGTGGAAGCTCTTGACTACGCCCTCAGGGAAAATCTCCTTTAGTCTTCGAGCAGACCGCTGATCTTCAGCTTCACCAGCTTGTCGAGCGAGGTGTTGTTGAAGCCGTGCGACTTGGCCTTGGCGATAAAGGCCTCATCGATATGGAAGTTGGCAGCCTCCCGGATCGTCTTCATATCCGCATTTGGGAAGGTCTGCTTCACCCAGCGCGTGTACTCCGGCGTCACGCCTTGGGCCTTGAGTGAGACCAGTTGGTGGGCATCCATGTCGGTAAAACCTGCCGCCGCCATGCTCTTGGCATACTCAGGCGTTACGCCGACGGACTTGATGCTGACAAGGTCATGCAGGTTCTGTACCGGGATCCCCGAGCTCTTCAATCCTGCGGCGTACTCCGGCGTAATACCCATGGACTTCAATGCGACCAGATCATGCACGGTCGGCGAGCCGTAGCCCATGCCAGCGATCTGCTTGGCATAGTCGCCGGTAATGCCCAGACTCTTCTCTGAGATGACGTCGTGCAGCGACGCAGGCGCGATGCCTGAGTTCTTCAGCTCTGCGACATATTCCGGTGAAACTCCCATCGACTTCAGCGCCACGAGATCATGCAGGTTCGGAGTGCCGATTCCAAGTTGCGAGATGGATTTTGCATACTCCGGTGTCACCCCCACAGACTTCATGCCAACCAGATCGTGCAGCGTGGGCTTGCCGTAACCCGACTCCGCGACTAACTTGGCATACTCCGGCGTAACGCCAACCGACTTCAGGCTTACCAGATCATGCAGTGAAGGAGTGCCGTAGCCGGCTTCCGCCATCTTCTTGGCGTATTCCGGCGTCACGCCGACCGAACGCATCGAGATGATCTGGTCGAGGTCCTTATCCAGGTCCAGCGGATAGCCCGCCTCCTTCATCTGCTGCAGATAGGCGGCGCCTCCCTTAGCAGCGTCCTGGTACATGGCTCTACGAGACGCAGAGATGACCGGAGCGACATTCGCGGCAACCGCGACGTTGACGGCCGGAGCCACTGCAACCTGAATCGAAGAGTTAACCTCCGTGGCAACGTTTGCCAACGGCTCGGGTTCCGGATTTGCCATCGGTGACGCGGGCGAATCAGAATTCGGCTGGGCAAGCGGTGCTGGACGCTGTTGCTCAGCAGCGGCGGGGGCCATAGCTGGCGCAGGCTGCGCCTGCGGCGCGGCGATGTTCTCAGCCATCAGAGGCGCCGGGATCGGAACGATCTTCGCCTGCTGCTTCAGTCCCTGCGCCATCTTCGGAGCCAACATCAGTCCCACCACCACGGCTCCAGCCACTGCGGCCTGTACCCCACTCTTCATTCCTGCCTCCATCTGTCGACCCTCTCCTAAAATCTGTTTCACCCTGCCCAGCAGCGGCGTGTGTCCGTTGTTGAGCGCCACGGCCAGCCGCAAACGCTGGGTACGTTGTTCTTCCAGGCGCAGCAGGGCCTGGGCATAGACCAGCGGATCCGCACAGGTCTGCGCCGCCACAGCGTCGCAGCATACCTCACGCAGATCACGCGCGCGGCGGCTAATCCACCACACCGCCGGATGGAAGAAGAGCAGGCTCTCGATGGCAGTCTGCAGCAGGTTTGCCGCATAGTCCCACCGGCGGATGTGGGCCAACTCATGCGCCAGCACCGACTCAAGCTCCTCCGGCTCAAGCTGCGTCAAAATGCTTGCCGGCAGAATCACAGCCGTACGCCACACTCCCATTGCCAGCGGAGACAGTACCTCGTCGGAGAAGCGCAGGGCGACGTTCCGGCCTGTGCGCAGCTGCCGGTTGATGCGCTGGAAGGTACGCTGTAGTTCAGCCGGAACCAGCCCGGTGGCATGCCTCCGCACAAGCTCTAGCTGCCACCATCCACCGGCGGCACGCAAGGCGAGCAACAGTACACCGCCGATCCAGATACCGTCGATCCAGGGCAGAATGCGGTCGGCGTTCCAGGCGATCCATAGCTCGCTCTCCTGGACGACTGGCGCAGCGACTGGAATCTCCTTCACAATTGCTTCGTGAAACGCTCCAAGCTGCGATGCGGCTACGGTCTGTCCGTTGTGCGAGATGTGCACCACCAGTCGTGACTGGTCGACATAGGTTGCGATGGCGGCCAGCGGCATCAGCAGCGTAGCGATCAGTGCAATCAGATAGCGCGTATTTGCTCCGGCCTTATGCGTCAGCCGGTCGGCAATGCTGTAAAACATCGCAATCGCCGTTCCCTGCCAGCAGAAATGCAGCAGAGTCCAGCCCAGCGCCACCATGGTTCCGTTGTCGAAAAATCTCATCGGTCGCCCCTTTTCGCCGTTGCTCTGGGTTATTTCTTACGGCGCTTTAGAAGTTTGCGAATCTCGTCCAGCTCTTCTTCACTGGCCTGTTCCATCTCCAGTGCGTGCAGTGCGAGCTGTGCCGCGCTTCCGGCGAAGAAGCGCTGGCTCAGCTCCCGCATAAAACGGCGTTGCGCATCCTCGCGCTTGATCGCAGCGCGGTAGACGTGAGCGCGCTCGCTCTCGTCGCGCGTGACCAGACCCTTCTCGGTCATGATCTGCATCAACTTCAGCACGCCAGTGTAGACCACAGGACGCTGCGCATTCACGTCCTCGAAGATCTCGCGAACTGTGGCCTGACCACGATTCCAGAGAATCGTCAGCAATTCAAGCTCGCCCTCGGTCGGTTTGGGTGTCTCCCTGTTCTTCATCATGGGAGGAACGTTATACGAATCCGTTCGTATGTGTCAACGAAAAACTTCGTACGAACATTCCAGCACAAGAAATGGTGCAAATCGAGGCTATGACGAAGCGTGCATCGGGTGCCCCGGGTCCCTAAAGGGACCTGGGCATTCGCGCTACGCGCGAACCGTTTCTTTGTTTGTTATTTCGGTCGCGACCGGGTTGGGGTGGATCGACCCACGTGAGCGGACAAACTCAACATCCTTGGTGACTCTGTCGGAAAGACAGGTCGCGCGTAGCGCGATGCGCATGTCCCCGAGAGACACCACCCCAACGAACAAGTTCGTTGGGGACCCCGGACATGGGACACCCAATGCGTACCTCTCAGTCCACTTTTGCAATCAAGCACTTCAAATAACGTGTCTCCGGCAGCGTCAACACCTCCGGATGATCCGGAGCCGCGGCCCGCGTCTCCAGCAGCCGCACCCTCCGCTTCGCATCCGCAGAAGCCGCCGCAACCGTGGCCACAAAATCCTCAAGGTGCACATGGTGCGAGCACGAACACGTCACCAACACACCACCGGGCTTCAACATCCTCAGTGCCCGCAGGTTCAGCTCCTTGTAACCGCGCATCGCACCTTCAGCCGCACGGCGCGTTTTCGCAAAGGCCGGCGGATCGAGCACGATGGTGTCAAAACGTTCATTCGCAGCATCGTACTCACGCAGCAGCGCAAAGGCATCGCCCTCGATCCACTCGACAGGTTTCTTTACCTGCGACGCATTCAACTCGAGATTGCGGTCAGCAACCTCCAGCGCTGCACGGCTTTGGTCTACTGCCGTCACCTCGTCGCACACCCGCGCCAGGTGCAAGGCAAAGCCGCCCTGATAGGTACAGACATCCAGCGCACGTCCGTATGCGTAGCTCGCCGCCGCAGCATAATTCAGACGCTGATCGAGAAACGCTCCCGTCTTCTGTCCTGCATTGGCGTCGTAATGAAACTTCAATCCATTCAGCTCAAAAACGGTCGCCAGCTTTGCCTCTCCGCGATTGAAGATTGCCTCCGCCGGAGCCGGCGCGAGCTGCTCCAGCTCACGCACACGCGGATCAGGCCGCTCGACAATCGTTCCAATACTCTCGATCTCCCGCAGCACTTCCACCACCGCATCACGCACGTCGGCTTGCGCTGTTCCCTGTGTGAGCAGTTGCAGCACGGCGAGATCGTTGTAACGATCAAGCACAATGCCAGGAAGCTCATCCGCCTCACTGAAGATCAACCGGCATGCAGCCTGATCCTCACGACGCGAGACCGACGTACGCACACGCTCACGCACCAGCGCTAGGTACCCGGCGCGATCCAGCGCTGGATCTGTTGAGATCATGCGCAATGCAATCTGCGAGGCCGCGCTATAGATAGCCGATCCGAGTGGAATGCCGCGATTGTCAGCTACGGCGACTACCGCACCGGGCGCGATGCCTTCAGGAAGAGACTGCACATCAGAGCTGTAGACCCACACGTGGCCCTCGCGAATGCGATCGGCGGCGCGGCGGGAGATGGCGATAAACGACTGCTGCTTCACCCTTTAATGGTCGCATAGAAGCATGGAGCAATTTCCCATGGGTGTAATGCAGGGTTTCCGCATCCATGGGTGTTTCCGCAATGAAAACGCCGCTGCACACCCTTCCGGGATACCCAGCAACGGGGAAACGCTCTAGAATCAACCCCAGCACCTATGGCGCAGGACAAAACGATCTACACCTCCCTCACCGGCTTTGGTCTGCTGAACAGCCCGGCATTGAACAAGGGCACCGCCTTTACTGAAGCCGAGCGCGACGAGTTCTTTCTCCACGGCCTTCTGCCGCCTCAAATCGGAACCCTCGACCAGCAGGTAGAGCGCCGCATCAAGGCTTTTCGTGCTTTGAACAGCAATCTCGAGAAGTACGTCTTCATGCGCGATCTGCAGGACCACAGCGAGACCATCTTCTACGCCCTGGTCTCCCGCCACATCGAGGAGATGCTTCCCATCGTCTACACTCCGACCGTAGGCGAGGGCTGTCAGCGCTTCTCGGAGCACTATCACACCCCGCGCGGTGTCTATCTCAGCTATCCCAACAAGCACCGCATCGCGCAGATTCTCTCTCACCCGCGCTACGACCACATCCGATGTATCGTCGTCTCCGATGGTGAACGCATCCTCGGCCTGGGAGACCAGGGAGCCGGCGGCATGGGCATTCCCATCGGCAAGTTGGCGCTTTATACCGCGCTCGCCGGCGTTCATCCCATGTGGTGTCTGCCTGTCTTTCTCGACGTCGGCACCGACAACCAGGACCGCCTCGACAACCCGCTCTACATCGGCTGGAAGAACCGCCGCATTCGCGGGAAAGAGTACGACGAGTTCGTCGAGGAGTTCGTCCGCGCCGTGCGTCGTCGCTGGCCTCACGTTCTGCTGCAGTGGGAGGACTTTGCCGGAAACAACGCAAGCCGCTTGCTTGAACGCTACCGTACGAAGGTCTGCAGCTTCAACGACGATATCCAGGGCACCGCAGCCGTCTCCACCGCTACTATCCTCGCCAGCTCCTCGATCACCGGCATTCCGCTGCGTGATCAGCGTGTCGCCATCTTTGGCTTTGGCTCTGCGGGCACCGGCATTGCACAACTGTTGGCAAACGCCATGCAAGATCAGGGCCTCTCGCAAGCCGAGGCACGCAGCCGCTTCTTCCCTGTCGATATCGGCGGCCTCGTCCTGCAAGACACCCCCAATCTGCGCGACGATCAGAAGGCCTTCGCACAATCGCGCTCTGCTCTCGCCAACTGGCAACTCAACGATTCTGGCTTTATCAGCCTTGAGGATGTCGTTCGCAACGCGAAGCCAACGGTGTTGATCGGTGTCTCAGGTCAGTTTGGCGCCTTCAATGAGGCCATCGTGCGTGAGATGGCGCGGCACGTCGCACGGCCCGCGATCTTCCCGCTCTCGAACCCGACCTCACGCGCTGAAGCCACGCCGCTCGACCTGCTGCACTGGACGGATGGACGCGCCATCATCGGTACCGGCAGTCCGTGGGGCACGGTGGAGTACAACGGAGCTCCTTATCGCGTCGCACAGACCAACAACTCCTACATCTTTCCCGGTCTCGCTCTTGGCATCATCATGTCGCGCGCCAAGCAGGTGAGCGACGGCATGATCATGGCCTCCGCAAAAGCCCTGGCGGCGGTAACGCCCTCCTGCAGCGATCAGAGTGCATGCCTGCTGCCGGAGATGAGCCGCATCCGCGAAGTCTCGACGACCATCGCACGCGCCGTCGGGATGGAGGCTCAAAAGGAAGGCCTCGCAGCCGTGAAGGGCGATGCTTTCGAGAAGGCTTTGCGCGAGCATGTCTGGGAACCGGTTTATGTGCCTTACCGGAGGCGCAAATAGCCGCGTGGGATGCCATCGTCGTCGGCGCCGGAGCTGCCGGCATGATGGCCGCGATGGAAGCCGGCAAACGCGGCCGGCGTGTGCTTGTACTCGATCACTCGCAGCGCATCGGACGCAAGATTCTGATCTCCGGCGGCGGACGCTGCAACTTCACTAACATTGGAGCCCGCGCGGAGAACTATCTCTCTGCGAATCCGCACTTCGCTAAATCGGTTCTTGCGCGTTACACACCGCGTGACTTCATCGCTCTCGTGGAGAAGCACCGCATCGCGTATCACGAGAAGACGCTGGGTCAGCTCTTCAGTGATTCCTTTACGCTGCGCACCAACCGCGGAGACTTCCACGCATCCGCATTGGTTATCGCTACCGGCGGCCTCTCCATTCCCAAGATCGGCGCAACCGGCTTCGGCTATGACATCGCCCGTCAGTTCGGTCTGCGTTTGCGCGACCTCCGCCCCGGCCTGGTGCCGCTGGTCTTCAACCCAGACGATACGAGGCGTTGGTGCGATCTCACCGGGCTCTCCACCGAAGTGATTGCCTATGCCGGCAAACGCAGCTTTCGGGAAAAGCTGTTAATCACGCATCGCGGCATCAGCGGTCCAGCCGTTCTGCAGATCAGTTCGTACTGGCAGCCCGGCAGCGCGTTGCGCTTCGACATGGCTCCAGGAAAGAAGGTATTCGAAGCGTTGCAGGAGTCACCAAGCGGACGCGACGTAACCACACTACGCCAGGCACTCTATACCGCTCTTCCACAGCGCTTGGCTGACCGGTGGATAACCACGCATCCGCAGCAGAAGTGGAGCAACGCGGCACTTGGAGCAAGCGAGCAGGCGCTGCATGAGTGGGAGATCATGCCTGCTGGTACCGAAGGCTACGAGAAGGCCGAAGTGACAGCAGGCGGCGTCGATACCGACGACCTCGACGCAAAGACGATGCAGGCACGCAACGGTTGTAGAACGCAATCGTTCGAATAACCCATGCCCTGGGGGGACCTGGGTATTCGAGCGGAGCTCGAACCGTCTTTTTTGTTTGTTATTTCGCAGCGAAGCGGAGAAATCCGCTTTTGAGATCGAATGCCAAAGCTAGAGCGTTTCTCCTGTTGCTGGGTCTTCCGGAAGGGGAGTGCAGCGGCGTTTTCATTGCGGAAAACGCCCATAGATACGGAATCCCTACACCACACCTACAGCAGAAATGCTCTATTGCTGGAGAAGCAGATTTCTCCACTCCCTTCGGTCGCTGCGAAATGACAAACAAAAGGACAGCTTTCGGCATCACCAACGAGGTCAATCGTCCTCAGCGCGTCGTAGCCTTCATAGAGCTATCAATCATCTCCCGCGCCTTTTCAAACGAGGCCCGCACGACGACAAAGATGGACTCATCATCGGGATCTTCCCGCAAGTAGAGATCGATCCCCGCAAGACAGGCATCGCGTTCGTTCTTCGACAGCCGAATCAACGTCTCCGCATCCAGCAACGGAACATAGAACGGATAGCTGCGATAGACATCGTCGTCGATCTTGCCTTTCAGCCACGTCGAAATCTGCCGCGCCT